>NZ_JAHBDP010000059.1:0-96780 GCF_019956495.1 Pseudomonas sp. BF-B-26
GTCGTATCAGTCACCCTGTTCAGTGAGTGAAGGAACGCCATCGCGAGCAAGCTCGGCTCCTACAGGGGGTTGTGGCGGGGCGGATTACTTGAGGTTGACCTTCGAGTAATCCTGACGACCAAAAGGGCTGACCTGATAACCCTCAACGTCCTTGCGCGTCAGCGCGAAGGCGGTCGGGTGGGCCAGCGGCAGCCACAGTGCCTGCTGCTGGATCTGTGCCTGGGCCTGTTCGTAGAGTTTGGTACGCACACCTTGCTCGCCGGTGGTCTTGCCGGCGCTGATCAGTTTGTCCAGGTCCTGGTTGCAGTAGCGTGCGAAGTTGGTGCCGGATTTGACCGCAGCGCAGGAAAACTGCGGCGTGAGGAAGTTGTCCGGGTCGCCGTTGTCGCCGGCCCAGCCCATGAATAACAGGTCGTGTTCACCGGCCTTGGCGCGGCGAATCAGCTCACCCCATTCGATCACCCGAATCTCGGCCTGAATGCCGATTTCCGCGAGGTCCGATTGCAGCATTTGAGCGCTGAGGCTCGGGTTTGGGTTAAGCAGACTGCCAGAAGGTCGGGTCCAGATGGTGGTCTGGAAACCGTCCTTGAGCCCGGCCTTCGCCATGAGTGCTTTGGCTTTTTCGACGTCATGCGGATAACCCGGCAGGCCTTTGGCGTAGCTCCAGGTGTTAGGCGGGTACGGGCCGTTGGCGGCCTCGGCGGTGTCTTCGAACACAGCTTTGACGTAGTTGGCCTTGTCGAACGCGAGGTTGATCGCCTGGCGCACTTCAGGCTTGTCCAGTGGCGGATGCTGGCTGTTGATGCCGACGAATGCGGTCATGAAGGCGTCAGTCTTTTCCACTTTCAGGGTCGGTTCTTTCAGCGCGGCCTGTACGTCCAGAGGCTTGGGCGACAGGGCGATTTGGCACTCGTTGCGGCGCAATTTCTGCAGGCGCACGTTGGCGTCAGGGGTGATGGCGAAAATCAGCGGATCCACCGAAGGCTTGCCGCGGAAGTAATCCGGGTTGGCCTTGTAGCGGATCGAGGCATCTTTCTGGAAGCGCGTGAAGATGAACGGCCCGCTGCCGATTGGCTGGCTATTGAGCTTCTCCGGGGTGCCGGCCTTCATCAGGTTGTCGGCATATTCAGCCGAATAGATCGAGGCGAAGCCCATGCTCAGGGTCGCGAGGAAGGTCGAGTCCGGGTGGTCGAGGGTGAACCGTATGGTCAGCGGGTCCAGTGCGTCGATCTTCTTGATCAATGCCGGCAACTGCATCGACTGGGCGTGCGGGAAGCCGCTCTGGGCGACCTTGTGCCACGGGTTCGCCGGGTCGAGCATGCGGTCGAAACTGAATTTCACGTCTTCGGCGGTCAGGTCGCGGGTCGGGCTGAAGTATTCAGTGCGGTGGAATTTCACCTGCGGATGCAGTTTGAACACGTAGGTCAGGCCGTCGGGCGTGACTTCCCAGCTGTCCGCGAGGCTGGCGACCACTTTGCCGCTGGCGGTATCGAAGTCCACCAGACGGTTCATCAGCACGTCGGCCGAGGCGTTGGTGGTGGTCAGCGAGTTGTATTGCACCACGTCGAACCCTTCCGGGCTTGCCTCAGTGCAAACGCTCAGAGCGGCGGCATGAGCCAGCGGGCTCAGCAGAAGAGGGGCGAGCAGCAGCGGTAGGGCAGCGAGGCGCATGGTCGGATTCCTTTACAGATCGAAGGCCCATCTGCAAGTGCAGTCTGGAAAAGGCTTACCCTAGTGGGCTCTTTTGCAAATGACTATCCCCTTTTTCATTTTAAGTGGACTATGTGCGCTTGTTTTCGGTGATGCGGGCCGAGGAAAACCCGGAATCGGTCGGTTGGCCGATTCTCTGCGACGAGCGGTCTTAATCGACGACAGCCTTTATCCAAGGCGCTCGGCGCGCGAAAAATGGGGGATTTATCAAGTCCGCGCACACGGAATGTTGTTGCTCTCCAGTCTTTCTGGTATAAAGCAGCGCTCTTTTCTAGGGGCCCGGTTCCTTCACTGTAGGTGTAGCCGGTAAGACCTCTAAAGAAACGCGGCGCCTGGCGCCAAATGACTGAGAGATTAAGCGGCCAACCCATGCCGGGTTGGGCATGTGGTTTTAGAGGGCTGAGGCATGTCGAGAGTATGTCAAGTTACCGGTAAGGGTCCGGTGACTGGGAATAACATTTCCCACGCAAACAACAAAACCCGTCGTCGTTTCCTGCCGAACCTGCAGCATCACCGCTTCTGGGTTGAAGAAGAGAAACGTTTCGTGCGTCTGCGCGTATCTGCCAAAGGCATGCGTATCATCGACAAGCGTGGCATTACTGTCGTGCTGGCCGAAATTCGCAAAGCTGGCAAGATCTAAGGGAGCTAATCATGCGTGAATTGATTCGAATGATTTCTAGCGCCGGTACTGGTCACTTCTACACTACCGACAAGAACAAGCGTACTACTCCGGACAAGCTCGAAAAGCGCATGTTCGATCCGCGCGTTCGCAAGCACGTGATGTACAAAGAAGGCAAAATCAAGTAATTGATTTTTCCCTCTTACGAAAAAGGCCCGTATCGCGAGATACGGGCCTTTTTTGTTGCCCACAAGTCGTCCTTGCGAGTGATCAGCCGCAGTACATGGCAATAATCTCCAGGTTTATATCGGTCCTGATTTGCAGGCGATTGTTGTCAGGGTCCAGGTCGCGGGAGTTGACTTTAATGCTGGTCGCCCGTGACTCCCTGAATGCCTCATCTCGAACGGACCGGGACAGGTATTCGCCAATCAGGTACGTAACCCTCCGTGCATCGCATCGCTGCGCTGGCTGTTCCGGTTCGTTCGCATGTGCCGACGTCAGGGTGACTGCCAGGAAAAGACCTGCCAGCAGGCCAGTGTTAAGAAAATTTTTCATGTTTATTCGCTTCCTTGTGAATGATGACGGTGAGGCTCCTTTATTCGGGAGCGAGAACAGCATTCGGCAAGGTCAGCGATTGAGTGCGGTAATTAAGTACTTCACCTGGCATCTGGCAGTGCAGCTAAGCAAAAAAAAGGCCCATATCTCGCGATATGGGCCATTTTGATGCCTTAACAAACTGCTCAGGTCTTTTGTTCAAACGCCACATAGATCTTGCGGCAGGTCTCCAGCACTTCCCAGGTACCCCGGAACCCGGCCGGGATGACGAAACGATCGCCTGCCCGAACGGTCTTGCTGTTGCCGTCGTTGTCGCGTAGCACGGACACGCCCTGGACGATTTCGCAGTATTCATGCTCGGTAAAATTCACCAGCCACTGACCAATCGCACCTTCCCACACGCCGGCGTTCAACTGACCACAAGGGCTGTTGTAGTGGTTGTACACTGCTTGCTCGGGGTCACCCTTGAGGACTTTTGCCTGGTCTGGCCGATAGCGTTCGGGCTGGGTGGTGGCCTGGCTGAAGTCGACGATGTCCTGGATGCTCATTGTTGTTATCCCCCGTGATTGCGACGCGATGGCTGGAAAGTCCAAAGTCTATGTTTATTAAAATGAACACCGCAAGGCCGTTTGCCGACCTTGTGTCAAATATATTGAAACAACCCCGGCCACTGGTTTAGGGTGGCAGTTGCCTTGGGCCGACAAATCAGGCTGGCTGGGCAGAATTCCTGACAGCGCCCGCGAAGACCGTGGAGCGTTCGTATTCAATAAGAGGAGGACACTCGTATGACCACCCTGACTCGTGCCGATTGGGAACAACGGGCTCGCGATCTGAAGATCGAAGGCCGCGCCTACATCAATGGTGAATACACCGATGCCGTCTCCGCCGAGACCTTCGAGTGCATCAGCCCGGTCGATGGCCGTCTGCTGGGCAAGATTGCCAGCTGTGACGCCGCCGACGCCCAGCGCGCTGTTGAAAATGCCCGCGCTACTTTCAATTCCGGCGTCTGGTCCCGCCTGGCGCCGACCAAGCGTAAAGCCACCATGATCCGTTTCGCCGGCCTGCTGAAACAGCACGCCGAAGAGCTGGCCCTGCTTGAAACCCTGGACATGGGCAAGCCGATCAGCGACTCCCTGTACATCGACGTTCCAGGCGCGGCGCAAGCCCTGAGCTGGAGCGGTGAAGCCATCGACAAGATCTACGACGAAGTGGCCGCCACTCCCCATGACCAGCTGGGTCTGGTGACCCGCGAACCCGTCGGCGTCGTCGGCGCGATCGTGCCGTGGAACTTCCCGCTGATGATGGCCTGCTGGAAACTCGGCCCGGCGCTGTCCACCGGTAACTCGGTGATCCTCAAGCCGTCCGAAAAATCCCCGCTGACCGCCATCCGCATCGCTGCGCTGGCCGTCGAGGCTGGTATCCCGAAAGGCGTGCTGAACGTATTGCCAGGCTACGGTCACACCGTCGGCAAGGCCCTGGCCCTGCATAACGACGTGGACACCCTGGTGTTCACCGGTTCGACCAAAATCGCCAAGCAACTGCTGATCTACTCCGGCGAATCGAACATGAAACGCGTCTGGCTCGAAGCCGGCGGCAAGAGCCCGAACATCGTGTTCGCCGATGCGCCGGACCTGCAAGCTGCCGCTGAATCGGCTGCCGGTGCCATCGCCTTCAACCAGGGCGAAGTCTGCACTGCCGGCTCGCGCCTGCTGGTGGAGCGTTCGATCAAGGACAAATTCCTGCCGCTGGTGATCGAGGCACTGAAAACCTGGAAACCGGGCAACCCGCTGGACCCGGCAACCAACGTCGGTGCGCTGGTGGATACCCAGCAGATGAACACCGTGCTGTCCTACATCGAATCCGGCCACACCGACGGCGCCAAACTGGTGGCGGGCGGCAAGCGCATCCTTCAGGAAACCGGTGGCACTTACGTTGAGCCGACGATTTTCGACGGCGTCAGCAACGCGATGAAAATCGCGCAGGAAGAAATCTTTGGCCCAGTGCTGTCGGTGATCACGTTCGATACCGCCGAAGAAGCCATTGCGATTGCCAACGACACCCCTTACGGCTTGGCCGCAGCGGTGTGGACCCAGGATATTTCCAAGGCCCACCTGACCGCCAAGGCACTGCGCGCTGGTAGCGTGTGGGTCAACCAGTATGACGGCGGCGACATGACGGCGCCGTTCGGTGGCTTCAAACAGTCCGGCAACGGTCGTGACAAGTCGCTGCATGCATTCGACAAGTACACCGAGCTGAAGGCGACCTGGATCAAGTTGTAAGTACCACACAACGACGATCCCCTGTGGGAGCGGGCTTGCTCGCGAAGGCGCCGTGACAGCCAACGATGATGTTGGATGTGATGGCCTCTTCGCGAGCAAGCCCGCTCCCACATTTGTTTTGTGCGGTGTCTGAAAAATAATATCCACAGGAGCGTGGGAAATGCGTTGGGCGACTTATTTCGCCGTGTTGGCGTCTGTCTTGAGTGTCGGCCTGGCCTTGGGCGTCAGCATGCCGCTGGTGTCGTTTCGTCTGGAAGGCTGGGGCTATGGCTCGTTCGCCATTGGCGTGATGGCGGCGATGCCCGCCATAGGCGTGCTGTTGGGTGCGAAGGTCTCCAGCCATCTGGCCGCGCGTCTGGGCACGGCCAATCTGATGCGTTTGTGCCTGTGGGCCGGGGCGTTGTCCATCGGTTTGCTGGCGTTGTTGCCGAGCTATCCGATTTGGCTGGCGTTGCGTTTGATGATCGGCGTGATCCTGACCCTTGTGTTCATCCTCGGCGAAAGCTGGATCAACCAGCTTGTGGTGGAAGAGTGGCGCGGGCGATTGGTGGCGTTGTATGGCAGCAGCTACGCGCTGAGTCAGCTGGCCGGGCCGTTGCTGCTTGGCGTACTGGGCACTGAGCACGATTACGGATTCTGGGTCGGCGTCGGTTTGTTGATGGCGGCACCGTTCCTGTTGCTGGGCCGCAGCGGCGCGCCGACCAGTGAAGCCTGCAGCGTGACCTTCAGCGACTTGCTGGGTTTCTGCCGTGGCCTGCCGGCGATTGCCTGGGCGGTGTCGCTGTTCGCCGCGTTCGAAGCGATGATCCTGACGTTGTTGCCGGTGTATTGCCTGCGTCAGGGCTTTACGACGGAAATTGCGTTGGCGATGGTCAGTACGGTGGTGGTGGGTGATGCCTTGCTGCAGTTGCCGATTGGCGCACTGGCCGATCGCTTGTCGCGGCGCACGCTGTTCACCGGGTGTGCGGCGGTTCTGCTGATATCGAGCCTGGCCATCCCGTTGTTGATCGACACGTTGCTGATCTGGCCGTTGTGGGTGTTGTTCGGTGCCAGTGCCGGCGGTTTGTTCACCTTGTCACTGATCCTGATCGGCGAGCGCTATCGCGACGATGCGCTGGTGCGCGCCAATGCGCATATCGCGCAGCTGTGGGGTATCGGTTGCCTGGTCGGACCGCTGGCGGCCGGCGCCGGCAGTCAGTGGATCAGCGGGCATGCGTTGCCGCTGCTGATGGCGGCGGGTGCGCTGGGGTTGGTGATTCTGCTGTCACGGCAAGGCGCGTTTGGTGCGGTGCAGCCGGTATAGTTCTGTAGCAGCTGTTACAACATCCGCTCCAGGCCGACCATGCTGCTGAGCCATGAATTGAAATGCTGCCACCAACTTCCGGGTTCTTTGGTCAGTGTGTGCTGTTTGCCATCATCTTCAGTGACCCAGACGATCTGACCCTTTTCCAGCCGGGCGTGATAGCTGAGGGGCGGCGCCATACCCTCCAGTGCCAGTTCGCGCACCCGTCCGGCGAGCTGCGGGTTGTCCACCAGTACCCCGACTTCGGTGTTCCACAGTACCGAGCGCGGGTCGAAATTGAACGAGCCGATGAAGGCTTTCTGTCGGTCGAAAACCATTGCCTTGCTGTGCAGGCTGGATTCGGAACCACGGGAGGTGTTGCTCCCACTGTGGAACAGGCTCGGTCCTCTGCCGCTGCCACCGCTGCCACCGCTGTCGCCGCTGTCGCCGGGCTGGCGGCGTAATTCGAACAATTGCACACCGTGCTCCAGCAAGGCTTTGCGATAAGGCGCGTAACCACCATGCGTGGCCGGTACATCGGTGGCTTCCAGTGAATTGGTCAGCAAACTCACCGACACGCCGGCATCAGCGCGACCGGTCAGGTACACCAGGCCCGGTTGGGCGGGCACGATGTAGGGCGAGACCATGATCAGCTCTTTGCTGACCCCATTGAGTTCGGGCGCCAACTGGGTGGTCAGTATCAGGTGTGGGTCCGGTTCGCCGTCGGCCAGCACCTTGCTTGGTGCGTCCCACAACGCCTGGTTCCAGGCCCAGATCAACTCTCGGCGCCAGACATCCAGGCGCGGGTGAGTGGTATAGGCCATTAACTGCTGATAAAGCGCGTGGTTCTGTTTGCGCGTTTCCTCCAGGGATTCGTCCAGTCGGGTCCGGGTGTTTCTCAGATCCTTGGCTGTCGGCCTGGTCGAGAGAAACTGCTCGATCGGCTTGCTCAGGGCGCTGTTCCAGTACTGGTCGAAGCTATGCCCCAGCTGCTCTGCAACCGGGCCGACACTGAGCATGTCGATGTCGGTGAAATTGAGGTTAGGCTCGGCATCGAAATACTCGTCCCCCAGGTTGCGCCCGCCCACGATCGCTGCGCTGTTGTCTGCGACCCACAGTTTGTTGTGCATGCGTCGGTGTTGCTGCGACAGGTTGAAGAGTCGGCCCATGGTTCGCGTAACGACGGTGCTGCGGCCCAAGTGCAGCGGGTTGAACACCCGGATCTGAATTTTTGGATGTGCGGCAAGGGTCGCGATGATCTGGTCCAGGCCATCGCTGGTGGTGTCGTCGAGCAAAATCCGCACCCGCACGCCGCGGTCGGCGGCGTTGAGCAGTTCGCTCACCAGTATTCGTGTGCTGATGCCGTCGTGGACGATGTAGTACTGCAGGTCGAGGCTGCTTTGGGCTTTGCGAATCAGCTCGGCGCGGGCAGTGAAGGCCTCTGAGCTATCGGAGAGCAAGCGAAAGCCCGATTGACCCTCATGGGGGGCGGCCTGTGCCTGGATCGAACGGCCGAACGCAGAATCGGCGGCCGGCAGGGCCTGACTCGGTTCGCGAGGGACATTGAGTGTCGTACAGCCACCAAGGAGCGAGGCGAGTAACAGAAGAGCAAGCAGGGGCTGTCTGATTCTCACGGAGCGTATTCCGGGGAGTGACGGTTAGCATATGGACGCCGCTTCCCGAAGAAAGGTCAGTCGATTTCCGCCAGCAGTTTGATGGCTGTCGCACCGACCTTGCGCACGGCTTCTTCGATCTGCGGGGTTGTTTTGGCAGCGTAGTTCATCCGCAGGCAATTGCGGTATTTGCCCGAGGCGGAAAAGATGCTGCCGACGGCAATCTGTACGCCTTGATCGTGCAGCGCACGATTCAGTTTCAGGGTGTCGAAGCCCTCCGGCAGCTCGACCCAGAGCATGAAGCTGCCTTGGGGGCGACTGGCGCGGGTACCGGCTGGGAAATAGCGGCTGACCCAATCGATCATCACGTCGCGATTACGTTGGTATTGGGTGCGCATCCGCCGCAAATGCGGTTCGAAATGCCCAGCCTTGAGAAATTCGGCAATCGCGATCTGCGGTTGCGGCGCGGTAGAGCCGGTGCTGATGTATTTCATGTGCAGCACCCGTTCCAGATACCGTCCCGGCGCCACCCAACCGATACGCAGCCCCGGTGCCAGGGTCTTGGAAAAGGAACTGCACAGCAGAACGCGGCCGTCTTCGTCGAAGGATTTGATCGTGCGCGGACGCGGGTAGGTGTAGGCCAGTTCGCCATACACATCGTCCTCGATGATCGCCACGTCGAAACGCTGTGCGAGTGTCAACAACGCGCGTTTGCGCGACTCCGGCATGATGTAGCCCAGCGGGTTGTTGCAGTTGGGGGTCAACTGTATGGCCTTGATCGGCCATTGCTCCAACGCCAGTTCCAACGCATCGAGGCTGATCCCGGTGAGCGGGTCGGTGGGGATTTCCAGGGCTTTCATGCCCAGGCCCTTGAGCGTCTGCATGGCGCCGTGAAAGCTGGGCGAGTCTACGGCGACAATGTCGCCCGGCTCGCAGATGGAGCGGATGCTGGCGGACAGCGCTTCGTGACAACCAGTGGTGATCACCAGGTCGTGAGCAGTCAATTGGCAGCCGGAATCGAGCAGCAGGCGGGCAATCTGTTCGCGCAGTTCGAGGGTGCCGTAGATATTGTCGTAATACAGACCGGGCATGTCCTGCCGTCGGCTGATTCGCGCCAGGTTGCGCAGCAGCGGTTTCATGGTCGGCGTGGTGATGTCCGGCATGCCGCGACCCAGTTGCACCACATCCTTGCGTGGCACCGCGCGGATCAGTTCCAGCACTTGATCCCACTGGGAAATGTCCACCGGCCGTTGCGCCGGGCGGCCAATGGCCGGAAGCTCCGGCAGTTCACGACCCACCGGTACGAAGTAGCCCGACTTGGGTTTGGGTGTCGCCAGGCCGCTGTCTTCCAGCACGCGATACGCCTGCTGCACCGTACTCAGGCTGACGCCGTGTTCAACACTTAACGCCCGCACCGACGGCAGCCGGTCGCCGGGGCGATAGAAGCCCTGTTCGATACGCGTGCCGAGCAGTTCGGCGAGGTTGACGTAAAGGGTCATGGCGCAGTCTCGGTGTGGGTGATTCGGTTGACCAGTACAGATGGGGCGAAAATAGGGGATTCAGACGCTGAAATGCAAAATCTGTATGGAATTAATACAGTCTCGTTGAATCTGTAATGCTTTTTGCCGTCGACGCATCATGAAAGCTCTGGCTACCCAAGTAAACAGGAGCAATCAAAATGAACGGCTTGAGCGATGTGCGGCTGACGTTACACAGTCAGGAACTGGCGGCAGGGCAAAACAACGGTGCACGCGAGGCGGTCATGCGCAACGCACCGTCCGGCCTGAGTCGCTGGGGTCTGTTCTGGCATCGTCTGCACACGCGCAAGGCATTGCTGGAGCTCACGCCCGAGCAGCTTAAGGACGTCGGGTTGAGTCGGGAGCAGGCGCGGGAGGAGGGGCTTAAACCGTTTTGGCGGATTTGAGTCGACCCCATCGCGAGCAGGCTCGCTCCCACAGGTGATCTGTGGCGTTCACAAATCCATTGTGGGAGCGAGCCTGCTCGCGATGAGGCCAGTACAGGCACAGAAAATGTATCAGACCAACTCTTTAAGCCGATGCCACAACATCCCCAGCGCCAACAACGGCGAGCGCAAATGCTTGCCGCCAGGAAAGGTGATATGCGGCACCTTGGCAAACAGATCGAACCCTCCACCTTGCTGGCCACTGATAGCTTCAGCCAACAACTTCCCCGCCAGATGCGTGGCGTTCACGCCATGACCGGAATAAGCCTGGGCGTAATACACATTCGGCTGATCCTTGAGTCGCCCGATCTGCGGCAGACGGTTGGCGCCGATGCCGATCATCCCGCCCCATTGATAGTCGATCTTGACCCCGGCCAGTTGCGGGAAAACCTCCAGCATCTTCGGCTGCATGTAGGCGGCGATGTCCTTCGGGTCGCGACCTGAATAATGGCAGGCGCCGCCGAACAGCAAGCGGCGGTCCGCCGAGAGCCGATAGTAATCCAGTGCCACCCGTTGATCGCAGACCGCCATGTTCTGCGGCAGTAGCGAGTGTGCCAGCGCTTCACTCAAGGGTTCGGTGGCGATGATGTAGCTGCCGGCGGGCAGCACCTTGCCGCCGAGTTCGGGATTGAGTTCATTGAGGTAGGCGTTGCAGCCCAGCACCAGCGTCTTGGCGCGGACCGAACCTTGGGCGGTGTAGACCTTGACCTCGGGGCCATAATCGATGCGGGTGACTGCCGATTGTTCGAACAGCTTCACCCCCAACTGCTGGGCGGCGGCCGCTTCGCCCAATGCCAGGTTCAGCGGATGCAGGTGCCCTGAGCCCATGTCGATCAAACCGCCGACGTAACGGTCGGAACCCACTACGGAATGCATTTCACTGGCTTGTAGCAGACGGGTTTCGTAACGGTAACCGAGACTGCGCAACTCTTCGGCATCTTCGGCAAAACCTTCGAGGTCCCGGGGCTTGTTGGCCAGGTCGCAATAGCCCCACGTGAGGTCGCAAGGGATCTGAAAACGCTCGACGCGCTGTCGGACGATTTCCACCGCTTCCAGGCCCATGAGTTTCATCTGACGCACGCCGTCCGCACCGACCACGTTGGCGAATTGATCGAGGCCATGGCCGACGCCACGAATCAACTGTCCGCCATTGCGTCCGCTGGCGCCCCAACCGATTTTGTGGGCTTCAAGCAGGATCACACTGAAACCGCGTTCGGCCAGTTCGAGCGCCGTGTTCAACCCGGAGAACCCGCCACCGACCACGCACACGTCAGCCACCAGGTCGCCTGTGAGCACCGGATGATCGGGCTGCGGCAAGCTGCTGGCGGCGTAGTAAGAAGCAGGGTGCTGGTGGTTCGGGGCAGGCTGCTGAGCACGGGCATTCATGTGCGTGTTCCTGATTCTTGTGTTTAGAAAATTTGACGGAGCATAAGCCGGACCTTCGGATACCGGCAACACTGGTCGGTTGGTGCTGTCTGGATCGGGGCTTTTGCGTCAGAATCCCGCTCTATTCCGCTTTTGGTCAACGCTTCGATGAGCTGCAACAGTCAGAAAATTCGCACGCTACGGCAGCAAATTCCCTCGTTCGAGTGCGTGCCCGGCTGCCATGACTGCTGTGGGCCGGTAACCACCTCGCCGGAAGAAATGTCCCGCCTGCCGCGCAAGACCCGGGCCGAGCAGGACGCTGCGATGGATGAGCTCAATTGCGTTCACCTGGGGCCCAACGGCTGCACCGTGTATGACGAGCGGCCACTTATCTGTCGACTGTTCGGCACCACCAAGACCTTGCCGTGCCCGAATGGGCGGGGGCCGGTGGAGCTGATTCATCCGCGGGTTGAAAAGCAGATTCATGAGTACATGGCTTCGACGCGGCAGGTGCTGGTCTAAGGAATGACCGAGTTGCCTGCCTTCGCGAGCAAGCCCGCTCCCACAGTGGTTTTGTGTACGGCACAGATCCAGTGTGGGAGCGGGCTTGCTCGCGAAGGCGGCCGAACAGACACCGCATACTTCAATCCGGAATCGGCAGGTTCAAGCTCTCTTTCACCTCTTCCATCACGATGTAGCTCTTGGATTCGCGCACATGCGGCAGCTTGAGCAGGATGTCGCCCAGCAACTTGCGATACGAGGCCATCTCGGAAATCCGCGCCTTCACCAGATAGTCGAAATCCCCTGACACCAAATGGCACTCCAGCACGTGGGGAAGTTTCAGGACCGCGCGTCGGAACTCTTCGAAAGTATCGCCGGATTTGTAGTCGAGGCTGATCTCGACGAACACCAGAAGACTGCCCTTGAGGTGCTGCGGATTGAGCCGGGCGTTGTAGCCCATGATGATTCCTTCGCGCTCCAGTCGCCGGACCCGCTCGGTACACGGCGTGGTCGAGAGCCCGACCTTTTCCCCCAGCTCGGTGAAGGAGATGCGTCCGTCCGCTTGTAGGATCCGCAGGATGTTGCGGTCGATCTTGTCCAGCTCACGTTTGGTCTGAGTGTTGGTACGCATAGGGGATGCGCCTCCGTGAAAAGCGTTTTTGCCGAGAATTCTCGCCAAATATAGGCACTTATATAGTGAAAAGCACTGCCTAATCTTTTTTACACTGCGCACATCAATGCTCGACAACTACGAACGTCAGCGGCAAGCCGCGATGAGGGATATGAAAATGCGCGTTATGGTCTTGGGTAGCGGCGTCATCGGTACCACCAGTGCTTACTATCTGGCGCGTGCCGGATTTGAAGTGGTGGTCGTGGACCGTCAGCCGGCCGCTGCCATGGAGACCAGTTTCGCCAACGCCGGGCAGGTTTCGCCGGGTTATGCCTCGCCATGGGCCGCGCCGGGCGTGCCGCTCAAGGCCATCAAGTGGCTGTTGCAGCGCCACGCACCGCTGGCGATCAAGGCCACCGCCGACATCGACCAATACCTGTGGATGGCGCAGATGCTGCGCAACTGCACCGCCAGCCGTTATGCGGTGAACAAAGAGCGCATGGTCCGCCTGTCCGAGTACAGCCGTGACTGCCTCGACGAATTGCGTGCCGAAACCGGTATCGCCTACGAAGGCCGCAGCCTCGGTACTACCCAACTGTTCCGCACCCAGGCTCAACTCGACGGCGCCTGGAAAGACATCGCCGTGCTGAAAGAGTCCGGCGTGCCATTCGAACTGCTCGACCGTGCCGGCATTGCCCGCGTCGAACCGGCCCTGGCCAGCGTCACCGACATCCTCGCCGGTGCCCTGCGCCTGCCGAACGACCAGACCGGCGATTGCCAGATGTTCACCACCCGCCTGGTCGAAATGGCGACCAAACTGGGTGTGGAATTCCGCTTCGACCAGGACATTCAGCGTCTCGACTACGCCGGCGACCGCATCAACGGCGTATGGATCGACGGCAAGCTGGAAACCGCTGATCGCTACGTGCTGGCCCTGGGCAGCTACTCGCCGCAACTGCTCAAGCCGCTGGGGATCAAGGCTCCGGTGTATCCGCTCAAGGGTTATTCCTTGACCGTACCGATCACCAACCCGGCGATGGCCCCGACTTCGACTATTCTCGACGAGACCTACAAGGTCGCGATCACCCGTTTCGACAACCGCATCCGCGTCGGTGGCATGGCTGAAATAGCCGGTTTTGACCTGTCGCTGAACCCGCGTCGGCGCGAAACCCTGGAGATGATCGTCAACGACCTCTATCCTCAGGGCGGCGATCTGGCCCAGGCGAGTTTCTGGACCGGTCTGCGTCCGACCACCCCGGACGGCACGCCGATCGTGGGTGCTACGCCGTTCAGCAATCTGTTTTTGAACACGGGTCACGGCACGCTTGGTTGGACCATGGCGTGCGGTTCCGGTCGCTTGCTGGCCGATCTGATGGCGAAGAAAACGCCGCAGATCAGCGCCGAAGGCCTCGATATTTCCCGTTATGGAAAAAAACTTCAGGAGTCTGCAAAACATGTCAATCCAGCGCCAGCTCACCAATGAGCGCATGAGCCAGATCGTAGTCCACAGCGGTACCGTGTATCTGGCAGGGCAGGTCGGCGACGATATGAACGCCGGGATTGAACAGCAGACCCGTGAAACGCTTGCCAACATCGAGCGTTTGCTGGATCTGGCCGGGACCGACAAGAGCCGTCTGCTGTCGGTAACGATTTACTTGAAAGACATTGACGCACACTTTGAAGGCATGAACGCAGTCTGGGACAAGTGGCTGCCAAAAGGCGTCGCCCCGGCCCGTGCCACCGTTGAATCGAAGTTGTGCGAACCGCAAATCCTGGTTGAGCTGTCGGTTGTCGCCGCTCTGCCATAAACCCGTCAGAAAGATCCCTCTCCCGGTGCTACTGGCGGTTCACGCCGTCAGCCAGCGCCGGTTTTTCTTCCCATGACCGCCTAGAAGTCTGCCGCCATGCGTCCAGCCCGTGCCCTGATCGACCTTCAAGCCCTGCGTCACAACTACCAAATCGCCCGTGAAGTCACGGGGGCCAAGGCCCTCGCGGTGATCAAGGCCGATGCCTACGGCCATGGCGCGGTGCGTTGCGCCCAGGCGCTGGAAGCCGAGGCAGACGGTTTCGCCGTAGCCTGTATTGAAGAGGCCCTGGAGCTGCGAGCCGCGGGCATTCGTGCGCCGGTGTTGTTGCTGGAAGGTTTTTTCGAAGCCGATGAGCTGTCGCTGATCGTCGAGCATGACTTCTGGTGCGTGGTGCATTCGCTGTGGCAGCTCGAAGCCATCGAGAACGCTGCACTGAGCAAACCGATCACGGTCTGGCTCAAACTCGATTCGGGCATGCATCGGGTGGGCTTGCATCCAAAGGATTATCAGGCGGGCTATCAACGGCTGCTGGCCAGCGGCAAGGTGGCGAAGATTGTTCTGATGAGCCACTTCGCCCGGGCCGATGAGTTGCACAGTCAGGCCAGTGTCGAGCAGGTCGCGGTGTTCGAAGCGGCGCGTCAGGGCTTGTCGGCGGAGATCAGCCTGCGCAATTCGCCGGCAGTACTCGGTTGGCCGCAGATTCCAAGTGATTGGGTTCGCCCGGGCATCATGCTCTACGGCGCGACTCCGTTTGAAGAGGCCAATGCCGTGGCGTCCCGCCTGCAACCGGTGATGACCCTCGAATCGAAAGTGATTTGCGTGCGTGAACTGCCGGCCGGCGAGCCGATCGGTTACGGCGCCAAATTCATCACCCAGAAACCGATGCGTGTGGGCGTGGTGGCCATGGGTTACGCCGATGGCTACCCACGTCAGGCACCGACCGGTACGCCAGTATTGGTCGCCGGGCAGCGCAGCCAGTTGATTGGCCGGGTGTCGATGGACATGCTCTGCATCGACCTGACCGATGTGCCGCAAGCCGGCCTCGGTTCGACCGTCGAGTTGTGGGGCAAAAACATTCTCGCCAGTGACGTAGCCGCGGCCGCGGGCACGATTCCTTACCAGATCTTCTGCAACCTGCGCCGGGTGCCAATGCTCTATTCCGGGGCTTAGGTCAAAGCGCCCCGACCGAAAGTCGCTTCATCGAACAGGATTCAGGTCCAAGTGTTGTAAATACTGAACGCTGTCGCCATGATAACGCTCATATTTCAACAACCTGAATCCCTGGAGGCGCAAGCTTGGACGTCGGTGAACGACTGCAATCCATCCGTAAGCTCAAAGGACTTTCCCAGCGTGAACTCGCCAAGCGTGCGGGTGTCACCAACAGCACCATTTCGATGATCGAGAAGAACAGCGTCAGCCCCTCGATCAGTTCGCTGAGGAAAGTACTGGGCGGGATTCCCATGTCCATGGTCGAGTTCTTTTCCGAAGAGATCCTGCAGGAAAAGCCGACTCAGATCGTCTACAAAGCCAACGAGCTGATCGATATTTCCGATGGCGCAGTGACCATGAAACTGGTCGGCAGGGCTCATCCGAGCCGGGCCATCGCGTTCCTCAATGAAATCTACCCGCCAGGCGCCGACACCGGTGAGGAGATGCTCACCCATGAGGGCGAGGAAACCGGGATTCTGCTCGAAGGTCGACTTGAACTGGTGGTAGGGCTTGAAACTTTTGTGCTCGAAGCCGGCGACAGCTACTACTTTGAAAGTACTAAACCGCACCGTTTCCGTAATCCGTTCGATGCGCCAGCGCGACTAATCAGCGCAGCGACTCCAGCTAATTTCTAATAAAAGAGGCGTCCGGCGAGCATTGCGCAGGTGCCCGAGTTGTTTTTCCGCCACGCATAAGACCCCTTCGACTTTAGGGTTGTTTCAGTGTGGCGGGCTTACCGTTATACTTGCGCCCGCCTGCGAACCGTGGCCGTGGGCGTGACTAGCCACCATTGAGGGTGAACGCGTGAATCTAATTATGAAAATGCTGGCCGTACCAGCAACCGTATTGGCCCTTTGGGCAGTCAGCGCACAAGCTGCGACCAACGACGATATTGCTAAACGCCTTGAGCCAGTCGGCCAGGTTTGCGTTCAGGGTAAAGAGTGCAAGGGCATGGAAGTTGCTGCTTCTGCGGGTGGCGGCGGTGGTGCCAAAACGCCTGACGAAGTGATTGCCAAACATTGCAACGCTTGCCACGGCACCGGCCTGTTGGGCGCGCCGAAAATCGGTGATGCTGCCGCTTGGGGCGAGCGCGCCAAGAAGGAAGGCGGTGTTGACGGCCTGCTGGCGAAAGCCATCTCCGGCCTCAATGCAATGCCTCCAAAAGGCACCTGCGCCGATTGCGCAGACGCCGAACTCAAAGGCGCGATCCAGAAGATGTCCGGCCTGAAATAAGCCATCATCTTCATCAAAAAGCCGCTTTCGAGCGGTTTTTTTGTGCCTGCGATTTACGCCCGAGACTGTTCATTGCAGCAAAGACCCGGCAAGCTCGGTCCAACCCCAATTCACGGAATGTAAGGGAGGATCAGATGGTGCAGCTGTGTTCTATCGAGCAAGCGGTCGATGATGTCTTGGCACGGTTGCCGGCGCATATCCACATGGGGCTGCCCCTAGGTCTGGGCAAACCCAACCACTTCGTCAACGCGCTGTTTCAACGCATGACGCAGTTGCCCGAGCGGCAGCTGACGATCTACACCGCGCTGTGCCTGGGCCGTCCTTCCTTGGGCGACGGTTTGCAAAAGCGCTTTCTCGAGCCCTTCATCGAGCGGGTTTTCGGCGATTATCCGGAACTGGATTTCCTGGCCGACCTGCGTCGCGACAGCCTGCCGCCCAACATCCATGTCCAGCAGTTCTTCATGCAGCCTGGCAGCCTGCTCCATAGCGCACAGGCCCAGCAGGATTACGTCAGCAGCAATTACAGCCATGCCGCGCGAGACATCAACGCCGCCGGGTTGAACCTGGTGGCGCAATTGGTGGCGAGCCACAGCGAACACCCCGATCGCCTGAGCCTGAGCTGCAACCCGGACATCACCCTCGACCTGTTCCCCATGATCGCCAAGCGTCGAGCGGCAGGGGAGACGATCCTGCTGGTGGGCCAGGTGCACAACGATTTGCCGTACATGCCCGGCGATGCCGAAATCGCTATCGACACGTTCGACCTGCTGATCGACGAGAAGGACAGCACCACGCTGTTCTCCACGCCGAACATGCCGGTGGGTTTCCAGGATCACTTCATCGGGCTGCACGCCAGCACGCTGGTGCGCGACGGCGGCACCTTGCAGATCGGCATCGGCGCCATGGGTGATGCCCTGACCGCTGCGTTGCTGGCGCGGCAGGCCGACAATGACGGTTACAAGGGGTTGCTGGCGGAGGTGAATCTCAGTCAGTGGGCGCAACTCATAGACCGCGAAGGCGGCGTCGAACCGTTTGCCAAGGGCCTTTACGGTTGCAGCGAAATGTTCGTCAACGGCTTGCTGGTGCTGGCTGACGCCGGGATCGTGCGGCGCAAGGTCTACCCCGATGTGCCAACCCAGCAACAGGCGAATGCCGGCACGCTGGATGAAGCCGCGCAGACTGATGGCATCTCGGTGCACGGCGGTTTCTTCCTTGGGCCGCGCAGTTTCTATGAGCGCCTGCGCGAGTTGCCGCAGAGCAAGCGGCTCGAATTCAACATGACCCGCATCAGCTTCATCAATGAGCTCTACGGTCAGGAAGAACTCAAACGCTTGCAGCGCCTCGATGCGCGCTTCATCAACACCGTGTTCACCATGACCTTGCTGGGGGCCGGCGTGGCCGATCAGCTCGAAGACGGGCGAGTACTCAGCGGTGTCGGCGGGCAGTACAACTTCGTTGCGCAAGGACATGCACTGGAAGGGGCGCGTTCGGTATTGCTTCTGCGTAGCTGGCGCGAATCGGGCGGCGAGGTCAGTTCGAACATCGTCTGGGAGTACGGCCATTGCACGATCCCGCGACACCTGCGAGACATTGTGGTCACGGAGTACGGCATCGCCGACCTGCGGGGCAAGACCGACGCGGCGGTGATCGAGGCGTTGCTGAACATCAGCGACTCACGTTTCCAGCCGGGGTTGATAGAACAGGCTCAGGCAGTCGATAAGTTACCGAAGAATTTCCGTATTGATCCTCGCTTCGCCGACAACAGTCCGCAGCGCTTGCAGGCCATCCAGGCGCGGCATCCGCAGTTGTTCCCGGAGTATCCGTTGGGCTGTGATTTCACCGCTGAGGAGAAGGATCTGTTGCGGGCGCTGAATTGGCTGAAGAGCAAGTTCAAGCTCACGGAAATTCTGGAACTGGGCAAGGCAGCGCTGGATGCGCCGGAGCCTTCATCGTTTCCCGAACATCTGGAGCGAATGCAGCTGACCAACCCTGAAGGGCTGAAAGAGGATTTGTTTCAACGGCTACTGCTCACCGGCCTCAAAGCCACCGCGCAATAACCGTTAAACAGGTGATCCCTGTGGGAGCGTGTTGTGGCGGGTTACTCGATGAAGGTCACGACGCCGCCAGCCAGCGACTGAACGCGGGCCAGGGATTCAACGCGATAACCCTGCGCATCCAGTTCCGCACGGCCGCCCTGGAACGACTTCTCGATCACGATCCCCAAACCCGCCACAGTCGCGCCGGCCTGTTTGATGATCGAGATCAGCGCTTGGGACGCCTTACCGTTGGCCAAAAAGTCATCGATGATCAGCACGCGGTCGCTGCTGGTCAGGTGGCGCGGGGAGATCGCCACGGTGCTTTCGGTCTGCTTGGTGAAGGAGTAAACGGTCGCCGACAGCAGGTTTTCGGTCAGGGTCAGGGACTGATGCTTGCGCGCAAAAATCACCGGCACACCGAGGTTCAGGCCGGTCATGATCGCCGGCGCGATGCCCGAGGCTTCGATGGTGACGATCTTGGTGATGCCCGAATCCTTGAACAGCGAGGCGAATTCGTCGCCGATCAGCTTCATCAGGGCCGGGTCGATCTGGTGGTTCAGAAAGGCGTCGACTTTCAGGACCTGGTCGGAAAGCACGATGCCTTCTTCGCGAATTTTCTTGTGCAGTGCTTCCATGAAGCTTTCCTCTAAGGACGGCTATGCGTCTAAGGCTGGTTAAAAAGTAGTCGATTCTAGCGCTTTAACATCGCGCGTATATCCGCCAATGCGGTATTCCCGCGAACGGCTTTGACTTCAACGGGCGTGTCGTCGGTGCCTTCCCAGGCCAGGTCGTCCGGCGGCAACTCATCGAGGAAGCGGCTCGGCGCGCAATCGATGATCTCGCCGTATTGCTTACGCTTGGCGGCGAAGGTGAAGGCCAGCGTCTGACGCGCTCGGGTAATTCCGACGTAGGCCAAGCGACGTTCTTCTTCGATGGTGTCGGCTTCGATGCTGGAACGGTGCGGAAGGATTTCCTCTTCCATGCCCATGATGAACACGTAAGGGAATTCCAGACCCTTGGAGGCGTGCAGGGTCATCATCTGCACACCTTCGGCGCCGTCTTCCTCTTCCTGCTGACGTTCCAGCATGTCGCGCAGGACGAGTTTGCCGATGGCGTCTTCGACTGTCATCTCGCCTTCTTCGTCTTTCTCGAGGGTGTTCTTCAACGCCTCGATCAGGAACCAGACGTTACCCATGCGGTAATCGGCGGCCTTGTCACTGGAACTGTTGGTGCGCAGCCAGTTCTCGTAGTCAATGTCCATGACCATGCTGCGCAGCGCCGAGATCGGGTCTTCGCCGGCGCATTGCTCGCGGACCTTGTCCATGAAGCGCTTGAAGCGCGACAGGCGATCGGTGAAGCGCGTGTCCAGATGTTCGCCCAGACCGATTTCGTCGGTGGCGGCGTACATCGAGATTTTGCGTTCGGTGGCGTAGTTGCCCAGCTTTTCCAGCGTGGTCGAACCGATCTCCCGGCGTGGGACGTTGATCACCCGCAGGAAGGCGTTGTCGTCGTCCGGGTTCACGATCAGGCGGAAGTAGGCCATCAGGTCTTTCACTTCCTGACGTCCGAAAAAGCTGTTGCCGCCGGACAGGCGATACGGAATCTGGTGGTGTTGCAGCTTCAGCTCGATCAGCTTGGCCTGGTAGTTACCGCGGTACAGGATCGCAAAATCGCTGTAGGGCCGATCCGTGCGCAAGTGCAGGGTCAGCAGTTCCACGGCCACGCGCTCGGCTTCGGCGTCTTCGTTGCGGCAACGGATCACGCGGATCTCGTCGCCGTGACCCATCTCGCTCCACAGCTGCTTTTCGAATTCGTGCGGGTTGTTCGAGATCAGTACGTTGGCGCACCGCAGGATGCGGCTGGTGGAGCGGTAGTTTTGCTCCAGCATCACCACTTTCAGGGACGGGTAATCGTCCTTGAGCAGCATCAGGTTTTCCGGCCGCGCGCCGCGCCAGGCGTAGATCGACTGGTCGTCATCGCCCACCACGGTGAACTGATTGCGTATGCCAATGAGCAACTTCACCAGCAAATACTGGCTGGCGTTGGTGTCCTGGTATTCGTCCACCAGCAGGTAGCGGACTTTGTTCTGCCATTTTTCGAGGATGTCGGCGTGTTCCTGGAACAGCTTCACCGGCAGCAGGATCAGGTCGTCGAAGTCCACCGCGTTGAACGCCTTGAGCGTGCGCTGATAGTGGGTGTAGACGATGGCGGCGGTCTGTTCCTTGGGGTTGCGCGCGTTTTCCAGGGCTTCGGGCGGCAGGATCAGGTCGTTTTTCCACGAGCCGATCATGTTCTTGATCTCGTCGACGCCGTCGTCGCCCGAGTATTCCTTCTGCATGATGTCGGTCATCAAGGCTTTGACGTCGGTCTCGTCGAAGATCGAGAAACCCGGCTTGTAGCCCAGCCGCACGTGTTCCTTGCGGATGATGTTCAGGCCCAGATTGTGGAAGGTGCAGACGGTCAGGCCGCGGCCTTCGCCGCCCTTGAGCAGGGTGCCGACCCGTTCCTTCATCTCGCGCGCGGCCTTGTTGGTAAAGGTCATGGCGACGATGTACTGGGCGCGGATGCCACAGTTCTGGATCAGATGCGCAATTTTGCGGGTGATCACGCTGGTCTTGCCGGAGCCTGCACCGGCGAGCACCAAAAGAGGGCCGCCGACGTAGCTCACGGCTTCTTGCTGCCGGGGATTGAGTCGGGACATACGAAATCAGGGAGTCGTTTGCGAAATGGGCCGGCATTTTAACAGGCTCAGCGAATTGTGCTGCTCTCTCCGACTTGTGACGCAGCACGCTATCTATATTTGCCGGTTTTGATACTTTCACGCAGGATGCGCGATGAATGTGCGTCTATTGTTCATGTTCAAGATACAAAGCCGCGTTTGATAACCGGGGTCATTTGGTCATTGGTTACCGGCGCTGCATAATGCCCGCCGCCTACATCTTTGCAGAGTCTAGGGAGCTAGCTTGTCTACGCCTGTCGAACCCTTGCGTTTGCTGCTACTGGCCGAAGAGCCAGCGTGGGCAGCGTTGTTGCGCGAGTGCCTGGCTCCGATGGGGAGCTCGACCGTGCTGATCAGCGCGCCGAGCTGGGAGTCGGTCAGCAGTCTGTTCGATGACAACCGCGGTGCGGTGTTGTTGACGATTCCAGCGCTTCAACCTCTACCTGGCCGTTGCAGCCTGCCGACGGTATTGCTGCTCGAGCATGAGCCGCTGTTACCGCCCGATGGGGTGAGTGACTGGCTGGTGCGCGATGTACTCGATCCCGGCATGTTGCGCCGTTGCCTGCGGCATGTGCGCGAACGTGGCCTGCTGGAAAACACCCTGCAGCGCCTGGCCGAGCAGGACCCGCTGACCGGCATCGCCAACCGCCAGGGTTTCCAGACCTTGCTGGCGGCACGCCTGGCGGAAAACGACGGCCGCGGCCTGGCCCTCGGTCATCTCGACCTCGACAACTTCCGTCACGCCAACGATGCCCTTGGCCACCAGGCCGGTGACCGGTTGATCCTGCAAGTGGTCGCGCGGCTGAAAAGCCAGCTTGAGGCCAGCGATCAACTGGCCCGACTGGGCAGTGATGAGTTCGCCCTGCTGATCGACACCCGCCGCGCGCCTCAGCGCGCCGAATGGATGGCCGAACGCATTACCGAAGCCCTGTCCGAACCCTATTGGGTCGACGGCGAAAGCCTGTTGATCGGTTCCAGCCTGGGCATCGCTCACGCACGAGCGCAGGCCGGCGCGGACCCATTGATGTGGCACGCACACATCGCCATGCAACAAGCCAAAAGTACTCAGGGCTGCACCTTTCACATCTTCAACGAACGCATCAATCGCAATGCCCGCAGCATGGCCGATCTCGAAAGCGAGCTGCGCCGGGCGTTGCGCCGGGATGAACTGGAACTGCATTACCAGCCTCGCCTGAACCTTGAGGACGGGCAGATCGTCGGCCTCGAAGCCTTGGTGCGCTGGCGCCATGCCGAGCGTGGCTTGCTGCCTCCGAGCGAATTCGTGCCGCTGGCCGAGCAAAGCGGCTTGATTGTGCCGCTGGGTTACTGGGTGATTTCCCGCGCGTTGCGCGACATGCAAGCGTTGCGCGAGCGGGGTTTGCCGGCGTTGCACATGGCGATCAACCTGTCGTTCCGGCAGTTTCAGGACAGCCAGTTACTCGCGACACTGAGTCGGCTGATTGCAGAGCGCGGTGTCGAGGCGCAATGGCTGGAGTTCGAACTGACTGAAACCGCGGTGATGCGCCGCAGCGATCTGGTGAAGCAGACCATGGATGCCTTGGGGCGTCTGGGTGTGCGCTTTTCCCTGGACGACTTCGGCACCGGTTTCTCTTCGTTCGTGCACCTCAACAGCCTGCCGATTACCTTGCTGAAGATTGACAAGAGCTTTGTCGGCGGCATGGAACAGCGTGAAGAGAATCGCAAACTGGTCCACGCGATGATCAATCTGGCGCACAACCTCAATCTTGAAGTGGTCGCCGAAGGCGTAGAAACGCCGGAGCAACTGACTCTGTTGCGCGGGTTTGGCTGCGATCAGGTGCAGGGCTATCTGATCAGCAAGCCGTTGCCGTTGGCGGAGCTGGTTGAGTACTTGACCTTCGGTAGCAACCAGCAGCCCGCCCTGGAAGTCGTGAACTAACCCCGAACAACTGTGGATGCTTTTGTGGCGAGGGAGCTTGCTCCCGCTCGGCTGCGAAGCAGTCGCAATGCTTTTGGGGCCGCTTCGCGACCCAGCGGGAGCAAGCTCCCTCGCCACAAAAGCCTCGTTTCCACAGGGGGATCTCAGTCTGGCTGAGCGATTTGGAAACTCGCCCCTGACGATGGCTCCTGCCGAATCATTCGTTTCATCTTCCACTCAAACGCCCACGTCAGACTCACCGCCGCGCACGCCAGTCCCAGCGCCAACCCCCACCAGACGCCTGTCGGCCCCCAATTCAAATGGAAGGCCATCCACCAGGCGGCTGGCGCGCCAATCAGCCAATAACAACCCAAACCCACGAGGAACGTGGTCTTGGCATCCTTGAGCCCGCGAATGCAGCCCATGGCGATGGTTTGCGTGCCGTCGAACAGCTCGAACCACGCGGCGACCGCCAACAGGCTCACAGCCAGGTTGATGACGTCGCGAAACGCCGGGTCGTTGTGGTCCAGGAACAAACCGATCAACTGATTCGGCAGCAACCAGAAGACCATGGCGAAGGCAAGCATCGCCGCCGCGCCAAAAGCGATGCCGACCCGTCCCGCCAGCCGTGCATTCAGCAGCTGCCCGGCACCGTAGTGCTGCCCGATGCGCATGGTGATCGCATAGGAAATCCCCGCCGGAACCATGAACGCCACCGAGACGATTTGCAGGGCGATCTGGTGTGCGCCCAGTTGCGTACTGCCCATGGTGCCCATGCACAGCGCGGCGAACGCAAACAGTCCGACTTCTACCGCGTAGGTGCCACCAATCGGCAGGCCCAGGCGCCACAGTTCCTTCAGATACTGACGGTTAGGCCGCGACAGGCCTTGGCGCAAGGGATAAGCGTCGTAGGCCGGATGCCGACGGATGTGCCAGGCCAGCGCCAGCGCCATGCAGTTGGCGACAATAGCGGTGACCAGCCCGATGCCTATCAGCCCCAGTTTTGGCAGACCGAACATGCCGGTAATCAATGCGTAATTGAGCAGGAAGTTGGCCACGGTGCCGCCGAGGCTGATGACCATCACCGGTGTTGCCCGGCCGATGGCGCTGGTGAAGCCGCGCAGGGACATGAAGCTCAGGTAGCCGGGCAGGGCGAACGGCAGAATCAGCAGGAACTGCCCGGCCGCGTGGACGTTGGTTTCGGTCTGGCCGAACAGCAGCAACACCGGTTTGAGGTTCCACAGCAGCAGCCCGGCCACCAAGGCCATCAACCACGCCAGCCATAACCCGGCCTGGGTCAGCCTGGCGGCGCCGACGATGTCGCCGGCACCCTGACGGATGGCCACGAGGGTGCCGACCGCGGCGATCACGCCAATGCAAAAGATCGACACGAACGAGTAAGTCGCGGCGCCCAAACCGCCACCGGCCAGCGCTTCGGGACTCAGGCGCGCCATCATCAAGGTGTCGGTGAGGACCATCAGCATGTGCGCCAACTGCGAGGCAATCAACGGCCCCGCCAGCCGCAGGATGGCCCAGAGTTCGGTACGTGCTGGATGCTGCATGGTCATCACGCTCGATAATTGAAGAGGGACAGGAAAGCGTCGATTCTCGGCGCTCTACGGGGTTTGCACAAAGGGATAAAAAGGATGGGTGGCATGATTCAAACTCATGCTGGAAGTTTCTGCTAGGGTGACCGAATCCCGCTATAGGAGCTTTCCGAATGTCCCGTCGTCTTCCTCCCTTGTATGCCCTGCGCGCATTCGAAGCGGCGGCGCGGCACAGCTCGTTTACCCGTGCGGCCGAAGAACTGTCGATCACCCAAAGTGCGGTCAGTCGGCACATTCGTACGCTCGAAGAGCATTTTGCCTGTCGGCTGTTTCACCGCAGTGGGCGCAATCTGCAACTGACCGAATCGGCGCGGTTGATCCTGCCCGGCATTCGCGAAGGCTTCACGGCCCTGGAGCGGGCCTGCAATACCTTGCGCGCCGAAGATGACATCCTGCGCATGAAAGCGCCGTCGACCCTGACCATGCGTTGGCTGCTGGCACGGCTCAGCCGCTTTCGGCATCTGCAGCCGGGCAACGAGGTGCAATTGACCAGCGCCTGGATGGACGTCGACTCGGTGGACTTCAACCATGAACCATTCGACTGCGCCGTCATCCTCAGCAACGGAAATTTCCCACCGGGCTGGGAGACGAGTTTCCTGTTCCCGGAAGAGCTGATTCCAGTCGGCGCGCCGAATCTTCTGCAGGATCAACCGTGGGATGTCGCACGGCTGGCCAGTGCCGAACTGCTGCACCCGACACCGGACCGTCGCGACTGGCGCAGTTGGCTGGAACGCATGGGGCTGGCGGATCAGGTGTCGCTCAAGGGCGGGCAGGTGTTCGACACGCTGGAACTGGGCATGATCGCCGCCGCCCGAGGTTATGGCGTGTCCATGGGCGATCTGCTGATGGTGGCGGAAGATGTGGCTCAGGGACGTCTGAGTCTGCCGTGGCCGACGGCCGTCGCCAGCGGTGAGAAATATTACCTGGTCTGGCCGAAAACCCGCCCCGGAGGTGAACGTTTGCGCAGGCTCAGCGACTTCCTGCAAGGCGAAGCCCGAGCAATGGAATTGCCCGACGTTCAACACTTGGGCTGAATCGATAGAGCCGTCGCAATGGCGGCCTTGAGCCATACCCCGGTTAATTACTCAAGTATTCCGATTTTCCGCCGAAAATGCAGGTGGAACCTTCGTGCAGGTTCGACGCAATTCCCATTATTAGAATTTTGCTGAGTGTGCAGCCAGATCAAGGAAGATCCGGTCGCTCGGCCAGGAGCTGTCATGTCTCAACCTCGTGCCCGGATCGCCTCACAGCTTGGTCTTGCGCTTGCCGTGATACTGGCGATTGTCATCAGCGGCAGTACCGTGTTCGCCCTGCGTTCGCTGGATTCCGCCAACCTTGCCACCCGCGAAGAGCACCTGGCCAGTGAAGCCCGGTTGCTGGCCGATCAGTTGAGTACCTTTCACGGCACGTTGCGTGAAAGCACCCAACGCCTGAGTGGTCTGTTCGAGAAGCGCTTCAGCGCCGGTTTGAGCGTGCACCCGGATGAACCGGTGGCAGTAGCGGGCGCGCAGACGCCGGGCCTGCACCTGGGCAGCGAAGTGCTGAACAATAATTTCAAGGAAGTGGACGAGTTCAAGCAAATGACCGCCGGTGTTGCCACGGTGTTTGTGCGCAGCGGCGAAGACTTCATTCGGGTCAGCACGTCCCTGAGCAAACAGGACGGCAGCCGAGCCATCGGCACGCTGCTCGATCACGCGAACCCGGCGTATGCACGCTTGATGGCGGGGCAGAGTTACGTCGGTCGCGCCTTGCTCTTCGACCGCTCCTACATGACCCAATACACCCCCGTACGCGATATCAGCGGCAGGGTGATTGCCGTGCTGTTCGTAGGATTCGACTACACCGACGCGCAAAACGCGCAGTTCGCCAACCTCAAGCGCTTCCGTATCGGCCAGACCGGTTCCCTGGCGCTGCTGGATGAACAGAGCAAATGGCTGGTGCCGATCGCGGGTGTACAAGCGTTGGATCAAGCGGTCCCGGCCATCGTCAGTCTGGCGAAAACGCCGGGCAAGGGCGAGTTCTGGAGCGATAAGTCCGAAGACTTCTACAGCATTGCCGTACCGTTTGAAGGTGGCCCATGGTCGGTCGTGGCGAGCATGCCGAAAACCGAAATCCGTGCCGTGACCTGGAGTGTCGGCATTCAATTGGCGATTGGCAGTCTGCTGGCGATGTTGATCGCTGTGGGGGCGGCGGTCTGGTTGCTGCGCAGCAAACTCGCCCCTTTGGGTGATCTGGTGCGTCAGGCCGAAGCCTTGGGTGCCGGTGATTTGAGCGTGCGTCTGAACGTATCGAGCAACGACGAAATCGGTCAGCTGGCCCGTGCGTTCAACCAGATGAGCCAGGCGCTGTCGACCATGGTCGAGCACATCCGCAAGGCCTCGCAAGAGGTCAACAGCCGCGCCCAGGCCTTGTCCGGTCTGTCCGGTGGCGCCTATGAAGGGATGGAGCAGCAGTCGGGCGAAATCACCAGCATGGCCGGCGCCGTGGAAGAGTTCAGCGCCACCTCCCTGAACATTGCCGACAACATGGGCAGCACTCAGCGTCTGGCTCAAGAAAACGCGCAGCAAACCCAGATCGGTCGTACGTCGATGGACGAAGCGTCCTCGTCCCTGGAACAAATCGCTGGCGCGCTGAACAGCACGGCGACGGTGATCAACACCTTGGGTCAGCGCTCCCAGGAAATCGGCGGCATCGTCGGTGTGATTACCTCGATTGCCGAGCAGACCAACTTGCTAGCGCTCAACGCCGCCATCGAAGCCGCGCGTGCCGGTGAGCAGGGGCGTGGTTTTGCGGTGGTGGCCGATGAGGTGCGTAACCTGGCGTCGCGTACCCGTCAGGCCACTGACGAGATCTCCGGGATGATCAGCAGCATCCAGCAGGAAACCGGCAATGCCATCAGCACCATGGAACAGGGCAATGTGTTGATGCAGGAAGGGTTGTCGCGTAACGCCAACGTGGCTTCAGCCCTGGCGCGGATCGACGAGCAGAGCCGTTCGGCCGGTGAGCAGTTTGCCGCAATTACCACGGCGACTCAGGAACAGAGCAGTACTGCGACGTTGCTCAGCAGTAACCTGCAAAGCATTGCCCTGGCGAACAGTGAACAGCGGGAAGTGGTGTCCAATCTGGCGATCACCGCCAAAGAGCTGGAGAAGCTGGCGGCGGATTTGCGGCATGAGGTTGACCGGTTTCGTTGAGGTGCCGCTGATATAGCCATCGTCGGAACGCCGCCCGGAGCCGGCTCGCTCCCACAAGGTTATGTGTCGTTCCGCTCTCTTGTGAACGACACAAAACCCTGTGGGAGCGGGCTTGCTCGCGAATGGAGTCACCTCAATTCAGGATCTGTCCCCTAGCTAGTTACACTTGGCATTGCTGGACACTTCCTTGGTCGCCTGTTTCAGCTGGCTACCCAGCTCTGCCGCATTGGTGCTGTTGTAAACCCGGCCACCGGTGTTTTCAGCGATGCAACGTGACGGGCCACCGGCACCGATTTTCACCACGTTGACCCGCAGGCGCGGCTGTTCCCTGGCGATTCGGCGGGACACCGCGCAAGCGTCTTTATCGCAACCGTCCTCGCCGTCGACGAACATCACGATCACTGCATCGTTATTGCGCCCGTCGACCTTGCTGGCGGCGTAGGCCAGGCTGTCGGCCAGTGGCGTGCCATCGTTGGGAACCAGACCGCGAATCCCGTTGATCAATCGCTGACGATCGCCAAACTTGAACACGCCCTGGTCCGGTGTTCTTTCGCAACCGGCGAAGGTGATCAGGCGCGTGTCGATCTTCGGGTCCAGCCCATTGATCATGCCGGCCAGCGAGTCCTTGGCGACATCCATGCGGCTGGGCTTGGCGAAGATCTGCATGGTGCGGTTCGGGTCCAGGTACTTGTTCATCTCATTGCCGAAGAACCAGTCCTCATCGGATTTCACCGACTTGATGTTCAAATCCATCGAACCCGAGGTGTCGAGTACCACCACAAATTGCGGCGGCACGGCATCAGGCGCTTTTTTACGGCACGCGTAGTTGTCCAGCGTCGGGGCTGGAGGTGGCGGCGGTGGCGGCGCGGCCACGACCGGTTTTGGTGGTGGGACCGGCTTCGGCGGCGGCACGGGTGCTGGTTCGGGCACGGGCTCTGGTTCCGGAACAGGTTCCGGTTCCACGGCAGGCTCGGGAACAGGCTCGACCGGTTTCTCGACGGGCGCCACCACGGGCGCTACCGGCGCTACCGGCGCAACCGGCGCAACCGGCGGAACCACGACAACCGGCTCACGGTGCAAGAACCACCAGAGCCACAGCGCCAGAAGCAGCAACAACAACGCGAGCAAGGCCGCCGCGATCCACCAGCCACGGCGCGATGGCGGAACAACCGGCACCACCGGAACAACCGGCGGTACGATCGGTTTGGGCGGGCGCTGGTTCCAGCGCACCACCAATGGCTCACCGTTGAGGCTGTAGAGTTTGTCCAGCTCCGGTGTGCCGAGCAGGCTGCGCAGGTCTTCGGCTTCTTTCGGTTGACCGCGTCTTTGCAGTTCGTCCGCCAGTTGCCCGAGGGACGTCTGGCGCACTTCATAGGTTTCCAGCAAACGTCGTTGCGCGTCCTCGTTGAGGTCGGCGTAGGGCGTAGGTTGGCCACCCAGTTCGGTCCACCATTCCAGCACGTCGCCGCTGCCCATCCGCGGGATGGCAAACAGGCTGGCGACGGTCGGCGGAAAGTGTTTCTGGATGAGGGCGACTTTAGCTTGCAGCGCACTCATCCCCTCCGGTGTGGCTTGCGCATCCCTGATGACCCGCTGCATGACGACGATTCCTGAAAAAGTGCAGGCCTTCAACGGGAGGCCTGCGGGGTGAAAAGTTACTCTTCGTAGCCGAGGCTGAATTGCAGCTGATTGACCTTCTTCTGCAACGCCTTCAGCTCTTCCTGCTTGGCCTTCAGCGTCGCTGGAGTGGCTTTGGTGGCAGGCGTTGCCTGCGAAGCCTTGAGCTGCTGCTCGAGACCGGCGATCTGCTTTTTCACCTGGCTTTCATTGCCATGCCGGGCCTTGAGCGAGGCCAGCAGTTGTCCCAGCGACTGATTCAGCGCCGCCTGGGCTTTCTGCTGGCTGGCCAGGTCGGTTTTGGTGCTCAGTTGCTGGGCCTGAATGTTCTCGTACACCTTACGGAACATTGCGTTTTGCTGACGGGACTCGCTCAGGGCCAGTTCCTTCTGCTTGACCTGATCGCTGTAGCCACCGGAGTAGTCGCAGTTCATCTTGGTCAGCATGCTGCTGTCGCGATTGGTCGCATCGCATTCGCCCGGTTGGGTCGCGCAACCGCTCAAGGCCAGGACGGCGGTGAGGACCGCCAGTTGTCGTAACGTCATGTGCTTAGCCCAGGGTGATGGCGGAGCGTTGGCTGTACAGACCGTCGACTTCCTTCTGCAGGGCAGCGACTTTCTGGTTCATTTTCTTAATGTTCATGTCCACCTGCTTGATCTCGGCGCCAGTGGCGCCTTGTGCACGCTCGGCGTCTGCCACTTTGGTGTACTCGGTGACTTTGATGCGCATGTTGCCGAGGTCTTTCCGCAGGCGCGCGATGTTCGAATCGATCTCGGCGATTTGCTCCTGGGCCTGGATCTTGTCGACTTTCTTGTTGGCGATGTCCTTTTTGATCCGGGCGATTTTCGCCTGATCATCATTGATCACTTGCTGAGCGGTCGCGGTACGGGCGATCACGTTCTGGGTGTCTTGTTCGACGTCGCTGTTCATTTTAGCCAAGCGGGTGGTGGTGTCGGCGTATTCGGTGCGACGCTGATCCAGGTAGTAGTTCGCGCCCATGGCCACGCCACACGCGGTAATACCGGCGGCGACGGCGCACACGGCTTTGTTGTTGCTGTTGGACAGCGCGCAAGCGAGGATGCCGACACCGGCGCCCATGGCGCAGGCCTGATAGCCGGACTTGCTGAAGAACTCTGCATCCTGCCCCTGGGTCAGGCGCGGGTCGGTGCCGTCGCTGTCGCCGAGCATGGAGCTACCGGTGTTGGCGCAACCGGTCAGCAACAGGCTGCCGGCGACAACGAAAGCGATCTGTAGCTTGAAGCGAGTCCAAAGGCTGCGCGACATGGTGAAATTCCTCGGTGACGGTGTTGACGAGTTGTTATTAAGGTGAGTTATTGGGTAACGGTTTTGCAGCTGTTCAGCCAGGCTTCAGTGTCGATCTTCTGCTTTTGCAGGAACGCCTTCTGATTGGCCCAGTGGGTGCGCAAGTAAGGTTTGAGGTCTTGCAGCTGTTTGTTGCGGGTGATGATTTCTTCCATCACCGGGACCTGCGTTTCAAGCAATGGCTGGCCGTACAAGGTCGCCGATTCCACCAGGCTGCTGGCATAGTAGCGGCTGAGCTTGTGCAGGCGATCCTTCTGCTCGTCGAGCTTGCCTTTGCGCATGTCGCAACTGGCGTCTTTGTCCGCGCTTTCGCAATTGAGCTTGTAGTTCTTTTGCAGGAAGTCCAAGTACTGGCCGTCGTCTAGCATCTTGGTGCACAAGAATGCGCCCAGATTGAGGCTGGCGCGAATTGCCTGGTCACGGGTTTCTTCCTGCTGCTGGTTGCTGGCGCGCAACTTGTTTTCCAGGGCCTGGAGTTTTTCCTTGAGCGCTTTGTCTTCGACGCCCGAGGCCAGGCTGTTCAGAGACTGAACGGTGCCTTTGTCGGCGGATTCGGTTTCCTTGCTGCCGGTGCCGAGTTTCTTCCAGCTGCTTTCAATGCTGGCGACCCGTTCGCGAGAGGTGAGGGTCGGTGAGACCATGACCAGGCGCAGGCCGGTGGTTTTGTTTTTCACCTGACCGTCGGCGTTGTAGTACGGCTGTTCCTTGCGCAACGCCGTGCGCAGGTCAGCCTGGGCGGTCAGGTAGTTGCCGCCACGCACCACATAGCCGCCGGCCTGACCGTGCTGGCGATCAAGTTTGTTCAGGCGAAACGGCTCGAACATCATTTCGTCGACGTTGCCGAGCATGTCGTGCAGGCCCAGAGGATTGGGCTTTTGCAGGCCGGACAACTGCACTTTGCCGTTGGACGATTGCGCCCCGGCGAACCATTCGTAGGCGTTGATGCCTTCCGGCATTGGGTAGTGCGTATCACGGAATTCCGCGGCACCGACTTCCAGCCCGCCGCGCGCGGCGAACTCCCACTCGACTTCAGTCGGCAGGCGCAGGAAGCCCTGTGCGCCGTCCTCCTTGGGCAACTTGTCGGCGGCGTTTTTGCGCAACCACAGGTTGTACTTGTCGGCGGCTTCGATGGCTTGCACCCAGCTCACGGCCGTTTGCGGCACGCGCATTTTGGTGGCGGCGGTGGGGCAGGTTGCGTCGGTCAACGCGGCGTATTGCAGCTGACTCATCTCGTACTTGGCCATCAGGTAGTAACGGGATTTGTCGTTCTTGGCGCCTGTGAAACTGCCGGCGATGAACGTCGGTCGGGTCTGTTCGACGTAGCCATATTCCGCGCCGTCCTGACCAATGTTGATCGGGTAGTCATCGAGCGGCCCGGCCAGGGGGATGAACACTTTGCGAAAGACCATCGAGCCTTCGCAGGGCATCGGCAGCACCACGTCGGCGGCGTCCGGCATCGGGTTATAAAATTTCTCTTCCCAGCCCGCCGCCGAGGCGTCGAGCATATAGCCGAGGCTCAGGGGCAACAGCAAGCCAAAACGTTTATAGCTCACGCAGACTCTCCGCAGGTTGGATGTTGATGGCTCGCAGGGCGCCGATCACGGCCACCAATGCAGCGACCAAAAAAGTCAGGAGCAGGGCGGCAAGGCCATGCCAGACAGTGATGTGGCAAACGAAGGTGCCGGTGGCCTGGCTGCTGCCGAGCAGGTAGTCGAACAGATGACTGCCTACGGCATAAAACCCCAGCCCGCCAACGTAGCCGGCCAGGCTCAGCACCAGCGCTTGCAGGACCACGAAACCGCCGACGGCCCGGCGCTTGAAACCCAGCAAACGCAGGACCGCGAGGCTTTTGCGTTTGCGGTCGATGTTGGCCAGGAACGCGCCGACCATCGACGCCACGCAGCCAATCAGCGCCGCCACGGCGATTACGCCGAAAATCAGCCCCAGCACATGGTTGATGGCTTTGACGTTGTCGATGTCGGCCAGTCGGCTCGAGGTTTCGATGTGTTGTTCGTTGAGCCAGTGCTCCAGCGGCGCGACTTGATCGATGTCGCGCGCATACACGCGGGCGCGGGCGTACAGCGGTTGCAGATCGCCCAGAGGCTTGCCGGTGACAACGCCGAACGCACTGACCTGATAACCGTCGCGAAAGCGCTCCAGATCCAGCAGCAGCGGCGGGGCGACAAACCCGGCCGCGCGGCCGAAGCGCGCACCGTCGAGCACAGCCAGCACCGTCAGGGTCATCTCGCCGCGTTCATTGACACCTTCCAGACGACGCAACACCCGCAGCTGCACGCTGTCGCCGGCCTTGGCCTGCAAACTTTGCGCGGCGCGGGCGCTGAGGATCACTTGATTGCCGACCGGGTTGAGCGACGGCAGATCCAGTTGTGGATCGCCAGGTTCCGTGGCGATGATTTCCGCACCTTCGACAAACCGTTGCATGCCGATCCACAGGTCAGCCTGGGTATTGAGCGAGCGCGTCTGGCCGAGGGCAAAACCGGTTTCGGGGCGCAGGCGCAAACGCTCGATCCAGGCTGTGTCGTAGTTGCCGTTGCTGAGCATCTTCACTTCAAGGTTGCGCGGGTCGCGCAGCAGTTCATCCTGCAACTGGCTGACCACCCCGTGCTTGAGCCCGAACAGCAGCAACAACGGCGCAATCACCGCCACCAGCGACGCGGCGATGCACAGCGAGACCTTGCGGTCGTGCCAGAGGTCTTGCAGCGCCAGGGAGCCCAGCAGGCGCAAGCGATCAGTCCATCGGTTCAAACAGTGTTTCTCCCTGACGGCTGATAGCGCCGAGCCGCGGCAAGCCGAAATCTTTCAGCAAGGCCCAGTCATGGGATACAACGAGCGCGCTTAAACCCATGCTCGACACCAGGCTCAGCAGCAACTCGAACAAACGCCGGGCGCTGTGAGGGTCGAGCGCGGCGGTCGGCTCGTCGGCCAACAGCAGCAGCGGCTCATGGGCAATGGCGCGCACACAGGCAACGCGCTGGCGCTCGCCGATCGACAAGGCCTGCGGTTGTTTATCCAGCAACCCTTGCAGGCGCAGCACGTCAACGGCGTGGTCGATGTGCTCGCTCTTCACCGACATCCCGAGCAAACGGCGCGGCAGGCTGATGTTGTCACGTACGCTCAGGAACGGCAGCAAGCCGCCGCTCTGCAAAATGAACCCCAAGTGCCGTGAACGCACCGCTGCAAGCGCCGGCTGGTCATCAGTGGCGAGCAATTGGGCAATGTCTTGAGCGTGCGCCGCGCCCAGGCGAAAGCGCTCGAGTTCCACCGGCGCGAGTAACAGGCCGATGGCTTCGAGCAACGTGCTTTTGCCGCTGCCGCTCTCGCCGGTGATGGCGAGGATTTCTCCGGCGCCGACCTGCAAGTGCGGCAGTCGCACATGATGAGCCTGTGCGCCTTCACCACGGCGCACCAGCAGGTTCTTGATATCGAGCATCGGCGTCTCGTTAAGGCATCATTTCCAGTGGCACGGGATACACGTTGTCCCGTGCATCACTGTCCTTGGCTAAAGCGACCCAACGGTCGACATCCGCGTTGTAACGCTGGTAATGCCGCAGTTTGGTGTTCAGCGTGCGGATGAATTTCTCTTGCGCCAGACCGTCCCAGCTCTTCCAGGTCTCTTCATCCAGGTTCAGCACTTCGCTCTGATAGGGCAGGTCTTCGAGGTACTCGCCGAGCACTCCCATGTCCGCCAGTTTGGCGTTGCTGTTCTGTTTGAGCTGATTGGGATCGGCGCCCATGGTCGCCGCCACCGAACGCAGGCGATCGAACATTTCCGTCGGTGAAATCAGGCCTTCGTTGGCCGCATCGAGAATCTTCTTCATCACGTCGCTCAAGTCGCTGAGCTGGGATTTGGTCAGCAGCACCCGCACATCGGTGGTCGGGATGTTCTGCTTGATCAGGTCACGGTCGCTGATCCACGCCTTGAACAACGGCGGGGCCTTGCTGTTGGTCTTCTCGCCGAGGTAGGCGAGTTGCATGGCGTGGCCGATCAGCGCCGCGTCTTCGAGCATTTTCTTCTCGGCCGGGTCCTGCTTGGCATTCGCCGCACTGCCGATGGCGTCCTCGCCCATGTAGGCGGCTTTCACCTGAGAGGTGATCGCGGCGGCCAGTGCGTCGACCTTGCGCCCGAACTCATGAATATCGCCAGCGTTCACCGGGTAATACAGCGAGGTGTTGGTGCCCGGGTAGGTCGACAGGTTCTGGTACTGCGCCTCGGCCTTGGCGTGGTCCTTGGCCCCGGCCGGGGTTTTCAAGTGCAGGGTGTAAATCGCCACGCCCGGATTGGCGGCTTCGATGCGCACCTGCGCGGCGCTCAAACCGGTCTTGGACAGTTTGTCGTCACCTTCGATGGCGCCCGCGTCGGTGATCAACACCACGTAGCGCGCGCCGAACTGGCTCCAGTCGACCTTGTCGATGCTCTCCATGACGCCGGCAAACGAGTCTTCATCGAAGCTGCTGCTCGACACGGAGGCCTGTTTGAGGTCGGCGATCTTGGCGAAAAAGTCGGCGCTGTCTTTCACTTTGGTAGGGTCGGCGTACATCTTGGTGGTGTATTCCAGCCCCGGCACCGCCTGGGTGTTGGAGCGGAAAGCGACCATGCCGAACTTGACCTGCTTGCCGAGGTTCTGCGCTTCGATCCGCTGATAAACCTTGCGGATCGCCTCGCGGGTGCGGTCGATGTACGGGTCCATCGAGATCGTCGAGTCGATGACGAACACCACCGCCGCACTGAATTCCTTCAGTTGGTTGGCGTTTTTGTCTTCGGCTGCCTTGCTACCGGCAGCGCTGTTGGCAGCGCCGCCCTTGGCATTCTTGTCATCCGGCTTGCTGACCGACGCGACGTTGAGCAGGCGCGTGCGGAAACCGCCTTCGGTCATGACTTCTTCGCCACTGAGCACCGGCAGCAGGTAGAACTGCTTTTGCAGGTCGACGAAGTATTCAGGTTCTTCAGCCAGGACGCCCGGTGCTTGTTGGCCCTTTTTCAACGTGGCCCGCAGCGGCGCGACTTTGCTGACCGGGTCCGGCGCATCGAGGATGCCTTCGACGGTGGCGCGGTCCTTGAAGAACAGCAACCGGTCGCGGTTGGCCGGGTTGGTGAAGGCCAGTGTCAGCTGCATCTTCCAGTCGGTGGTGCAGCCGGCCGGCAGCCAGCCAATGGTTTTGCCGTAGCTGTCGGGGCCGACTTTCAGCCATTCGGCGTTGTTCGCTTGGGCGCGCTCGTACACATAAAAGCGGCTGAAGACCGGTTGTGCGTCACCTGCGGCACCGCCCGCTGTCGGGCTGATCTTGCAGCCCGGGGTGGTCAGCACGCGTTGGAACAAGGTCTTTTTACCGGCCTGGATCAGCGGTTTGTCATCGGCCTGGGACAGCGGGCTGATACACAGCGCCAACAATGCGGCACCGCTCAACAGGAATCGACTCACGGGCGAACGCATCACTTCTGCAACTCCTCGAAACGCTGCTTGGCTTCGGCGTTGTTCGGGTCCTGGGTGAGGATGGTTTCGTACCAATAGGCCGCCGTGGCGTTGTCCGCGACCGGGAAGCACTCGCTGGCCTTCAGGTATTTAGGGTCGTATTCGCGGGCATAGGCATTGGCGATCAGCGCGTCACCGGCCTGGGCACGGTTGGCGTACAGGCGCTGGGCGACACCGCAGTGTTTGCCGGCCTTGGCCTGGTTGATGATCTCCAGCAACTTGGCACTGTCGGGCGCCGCCTTGATGCAGGTCTGGACGAAGGTCAATTCGGGCAGGCTGTTCATGCTCTCCAGGGTGCAGGCTTGAGCGTCGGCGCCGGCCGGTGCGGCGGCAGCGGCTGTGGCCACCGGGGCTGTCACCGGAGTGCGTTTGTAGAACCAGAATCCACCGCCCGCGGCCAGCAGCAACAACACGACAACCAACAGGCCGATCAGGCCTTTGTTGCTTTTCTTCACCGGTGCGGGAGGCGGCGTGTAGGCGCGCTCGGTGAGCACCGACTCCAATTCCAGTTCTGGCTCGGCGGTGGACAGGGTCAGCTCAGGCAGCTCCGGGATCTCGGGGATTTCCGGTGCCGGTGCCGGCGCACTCGGCGCCGTCAGTTCGGCGCCGCCGTAAGTCGAGCGCGTCTGGCCGCCAGCCGTGGACGGCAAAACGCCAACGCCTGGCCGAACCACGCCTCTGTCAGTGTGGGCTTGGTTCTGTTCGCGCAGTTCGATCTGGAACTGCGAGTTGGCGCCGCCTTCCAGCAGCGGGTCGACCACGTCCGGGCCGACCTGTGCTTCCAGGCCTTCGCCGCTGGCCGTGACGTTGAAGCGCGAGACCTTGAACCAGAATGGATTGTTGCTCCAGGCCTTGTGGTCCTGGAGGTAAAAACCGTCCTGGTTACGCTGAATGGAGAACTCCAGCTGTTCCTCGCCACCCTGCCATTTCTTCACAGTGAGGCGGGCCTGGCCAGGCACATTGGGCTCTAACGCGAGCAGGTCGACACGAATTGGCATTGCTTATCTCGCTGTGAAGGCTGTGAGCACTCGGCCCAGCCGTTCATTCTGTTCAGGGGTGATTTCACGTCCGGCGCCATGGCCGGCATTGTCCTGCGTGAGGTAGGCCAGGCCCGAGAGCCAGTCGCCGAGATACCGCTGCGCCTGATTCGCCGGTTGCGCCGGTAGCACGGGCACTTGTCCCGGACTGATGTCGGTGTAGTACGAGAACAGCGGCGCCTTGGCACCGGCGCGGCTGTTCGGACGCTCGCTTACCGGTTTCTGGAGGTAGCCGAACCAGGACACGAAATCGCGCAGTACCCGTTGCACTTCCAGAACCTGGCGCTCAACCAGTTGATCGCGCCGTGCGCCGCTTTGTGCGCGTTTGAGGACCGCACGGCTCAGTTGCCCCGGCAAGTCCTGGCGATAGCCGGCGGTGATCAATTCGTCGACCACCGCTTCCAGCAATGCTTTTTCCAACCCCAGCAGGTTGAGCAGGCTTTGCCGGGTGGTCAGTTCACGCAGGTGCGCGATCCAGGCCTTGAATGCCGCTTTGGCGAATCGGTGTTCGTTGCTTTGCAGTTCGGGCGCCGGGGTGCCGGTGTTGCTGCTGACCGGCGCGTCGTGGCTCAGGTCGTCACCGAAATCGAAGTCGAAACCGGCGTCGTCGCCGTACAGGCTCTGGCTCGGTGTCGGGGCGACTGGCTCGTCCTTCGCGGCCGGCTCGTCATCGGTTTCGTACACACCACTGAGGTACAGGTCGCGCACCTCTTCGCTCGGCATGTCGAGTTGATCGATCAGCTCGCCGAGCACTGCCGGGCGACGGCCCAGGCCGGTCAGAATCTTTTGCGCCAGGGCTTTCTTGGCGGCGGCAGCACCGTCGTCGTCGGCGTGGTACCAGGTGCTCAGACCGTGAGTGGTCAGGCCTTCGAGGCATTCGCTCAATTGCTCGCGGATGCGCTGCAATTTGAATTCGATATTGGCCACGCCCTTGAAACTGCCGCTGAAGTGGCTGATGCCACCGTCATCGTTGCGCAGCATTTCTTTCCAGGCGTTGGCAGGATCGTGGATGTGTTTGCACACCAGGTCGTTGCTGGCGAAGCTGGTACCCAGCGCGCTGACACGGTCCTGATAGCTGGCATTGAGGCCCGTTTCGGCACCCGTCGCGTCTTGTTCGATGAATGCCGCGTCCATGCGCGGTTTACGCACCAGGTAGGTGTTCTGGAACGGTGTGCCGGCCCAGTCGCTCATCCAGTTCAGGCTGCCGAAGCGCTCCAGCATGGTCAGCTTGACCATGCCGTTCCAGCTCTCGTCGTACTGATCAGGCGTCAGGCTCAGGGAGTTGGTGATGCGCAGGTCGAGCATGGTCAGCGCCCAGATCAGACCGGTTTCGCGCTTGCTGCGAGCGGCCGAGTCGGCGCCCTGGGTCTTTTCGATCCAGCGGGTCAACACCGGGCCTACGTCGTTGACGTCGCTCTGCTTGGTCGAACCGGTGCAAACCACCAGCGCATTCATTTCCTGGTTGTCGGTGTAGCGTTCGAACAGGTAGGCGACCTTGCCACGCAGGATCAGCTGCGAAACGGAGTTGTCCTTGGTGGCGGAATGCGGGTCGTTGGAGTCGGCGATCTCGTGCAGTTTCTGGCGCCCGCGATAACCGGGGAAATCCAGCAGGTCGACCTGATTGACGATGTCATCCACCGGCGCTTCGATCAGGCGGAAGGTCATTTCGGCCGTCAACGCCGCCAGTTGTGCAACCGGAATTGCCTGACTGTTTTGCAGGCGATCGCCAACCAGTGGTCGAACGTCGATCGGCAAGTCCCGTGGGCTGCCGAAGCGTTCGAGAATGTCGACGTTCATGATGCTGTCGCGCTGGCTGTAGGTGTCGTTTTCGAAACTCACCAAGGCCTTCAACGGTGCGAACACGGTCTCGGGCAGGCCCAGCTTGTGCAGCGCGCCGGCCAGTTGCTGATACACGCGTGTCAGTTCGCTTTGCTCGCCCCAGAGGATCGAAAACAGCTCGGCCCGTTCCTGGAAATTCAGGCGTGGCGCTAGTTGCAGTGCTTTGGGCCAGTACAGGTGCTCAAGTTTCTTCACCGAGTTGCGGAAGTTGTCGCGCAGGTAATCCCACAGCGACACCAGATCATCGGCGTTGACGCCCGTTTGCAGTGGCCCGGTTTCGCGGCCTTCGAACGGTTTGAGTACGCGCTGGATGCGTTCTTCGTCGATCTCGTAGGAAATGCGCTCAAGGTCGAAATCCTTGAACCAGGAGTTGGCGAGAATCTTCGCCAGCTCGATTTCCTTGAACAGCGTGAGTTCTACCGGAAAGTCATTGTCCTGACTCTCCGTGGCCCGACGGCTGAAGCGCGTCACCAGGCCGGTGGCTTCCTTGCCGCCACCCACCGGGTTGATGTGCTTGATGAAGTCCAGGCGCTGGCCACCGAAATCAGTTTCCAGCTTGCCGTTCTGACCGGCGGCAAGGGCCGAGATCAGGTAGGACTTGCCGGCCTGGGACAAACCGAAAAAACCAATGGTCATCGGCGTGCAGGCCACGCGACCGAGGCTGTGAGCCAGGTTGCGGGCGCGGTGCAGGCGGATGTTCAGGTTGTCGGCTTCGCTGTCCAGGCGTGGCGCGTTGCCGCGCGTCTGGGCAATCCAGTCCAGCGCCTGACCGGCACCGTTATAAACAGCGGCCCAACTGGCAGAGAGCTGAGTTTGATCGGGGGTCAGATCATTCATTTGCGTTTCACACTTCCACTGTCGAGCCAGTACTTGGTCTCGCTCAGGCCGGCGTCGAGCATGGTGTTGAGTTCCAGCTCGAGGTCGCTGCGCGGGTTGAAGTTGACGTTGTTACTGTTGGATTCGATGTCGCGAACCGAGAGGCGGTCGCTGACCAGATCCTGCTTGCGTGTGTACTTGTCCGCCGGCTTGACCTCGAACCGCACCTTGAGCAGCGGCGCGCTACCGTTTTCACCGATCGCGCGGGAAAACTTCTCCCGACCGGCCTTGGTGAACCGCAAGGTATACAGCGGCGACGCGGCCCAGCGGTCGGCGGCCAACTGACGGAAACCGAGGCGCAGATCGCCGCGCATTTCCAGTTGTGGCGTGTCGGCGGCATCGCCAACGCCGATTTCCGGCAGCTTGATTTTGTAGTCTTCGGACTGGATGTCGCGGTACAGCACGTCGGCATCCTTGATCACGTTGTTCAGGTCGATCACGCCGATGTGCTTGACCGTCGAATATGGCTTGAGCGCCGAAGCACGGAAGTAGAAGTTCGGCACGCTGTGGTTGGCGCACAACAGGCAGAGCATGGCGCCCACCGACGCGGTGCTTTTCGGGTCGTCGATCCGGCCGTTCTTGTGGAACGGGTACCAGCCGCCAGTGCGGTAGTTTTGCAGCGCCAGAATGCGCCCCGGTGGCAGCGGCAACACCTTGCGAATGAACGCCTGGATGCCGGGCAGGCGCGAAGGGCGGCCGGTCAGCAGCAAGACATCACACGGGTAATGCGCGACCACTTCACACAGCGCCCCGAGAATCTTGGTGATGTTGATCTGGTCGTTGAGGAACGCGGCGTGAAGCTTCTGCAGGTCGAAACTGATCGGCGCATCATACAGGTCGAAACCGCTCTGACCGCCGACATCGCGACGCACGGCGGCGTTGACGTAGTCGAGCACGGTCTGGCTGATCGCGTTGTCACCGATCAATTGACGGTAGCTTTGCGGGGTGACTTCTTGCGGCACTTGCGGATCGTAATGCTCGTACGCCTTGAGCAGCGCCAGGCCCAGCGGGGCGAACACCTGCAGGTTCAATTGCTGGCGCAGGATCATGTCTTGCGCGCTGACAGATTCATCGCCACACAGGCGTGACATCAGCGAATCCGGGGCTTTCACACCGGCGTTCTGCAAGGCTTTTTCGAAGCTTGGCAGGATGAAGTCCTGAATCACGTCCAACAGGATGTCATCGCCGGCCACTTTGAAACCATCGCGAAAACGCTGCTCGGGCACGATGTGCACGTTGCTGCCGCTGCCGGTGTTGCCGGCGCGGTCGAGGCGATAGTCAGTAATCACCAGGTCCGTGGTGCCGCCGCCGATGTCGATGGTTGCCAGGGTGATGCGTTCGCGGTCGGTCTTGTCGGGGCGGGCGATGGTGTCGAAAAACTCTTCCGGGTGACCGGCGAAGTTCTCGTTGACCTCGGTGTACAGGTACACCAACTGGCCGCAAGAGGCTTCGTCCCATTCCACGCGGATACTCGGGATCGGCGTGCGCGGGCTGATGGCCTGATCCTGATGTGGATCCTCTTCGCCGACATGCCAGCCGAGGCTCTTCCACACCAGGCCGATGGCTTGCAGCATGCGTTCGTTGAGGATGCTGCGCTCGGCCTGCGGCATGCCCGGCGGCACGGTCAGGGTGATGCTGTTGAGCTGACGCGGCACGCGGGTGTGGCCCTGGCGGGAACGCTGGGCCGGGCTGTTGATTTGCGACAGCGCCTGGGCCAGCACTTCGGCGAGCATGAAGGTCATCAGCGAGCTGCGCGAGTAACGCGGCATGAACACCGGCAGACGATCGTCTTCTTCGAGGCTGTAAAGCGCCTCGCCGGTTTCATTGATCAGGTGCGAGAACGGCGCGGCCGTGGCGTACGGCTCGCTGTCGGTCTTGATGTACGAGCAGTTGAAGCGCCAGCCGTGGCCGTAGGCGTTTTCATCCCACAGATAACGTTTCGGGCTGGACAGACCAGTGGAACCTTCGGTACCGCGACGACGGCTGGCCAGACGGCTGGCCTCATTGCCGACGCGGGCAATCGTCGCCCACTGGAACGCATCGTGCCGGCCGCTCTTGACCGAACAGTGGTCCTTGCCGAAGTACGCCTGGGCGAATTCCACGCGGCTTTCGAACGGCAGATTGTAGGTGTGTTCGGGGGTGATCAGGTCGCGCAGTTCCAGCACGTAGTTTTGCTTCAGCCCGGAGCCGGCCTGACCGTGGTTCTCGATCAGGATGCCGCAGGTGCGCGAGTTGCCGACGTCCAGCACCAGGTCCACCGGAATCGGTTTGACCAGGCCATTGCTGTCGTTGGCGACTACTTTCAGCTCAGGGATTTCAACTTTCGCACGGGCCGTCGACTGTTGGGCGGCGGACGGTGTGCTCAACAGGCTAAGCAAATTGAGGTAGTGCGCCAGGTGATAGTTGGCGCGGATATCGGTGTCCAGCTCTGCGCGCGAGCGGTGGGCATTGCCCTCGTTGAACACTTCCAACAGCCACTCGTTGACCCACGGCTGGGCCAGGAACCAGCGGGTTTCGCTGGCCTTCGTCGCCAGTTTGAAGGACACGCCGGAGCTGATGTCTTCTTCGTTGGGCGCCAGGTAAGCGGTGCCGTCACGCTTGGGCATCACGCGGCTGTCGAACGCCATCGTCAGGCGGTGGGTGTTGCCGTCGATGTCGGGCGTCGCCAGCTTCACCAGACGCATGCGCGACCAGTTGGTCGGGCCTTCGTCGAAGCGATGCGGCGGCATGAAGCGGAAAAACGGGGTCGGCAGCCAGATACCGTCCAGCAACTCGAGGCTGCTTTTCATATCGACGCTGAACGCAGGTTTGGCTTTCTCGACCTTTTCCGGTTCAGGTTCGTAGAAAAAGAAGTCTTTCTCTTCGTTGTACGACAGGCGGCAGATCAGCCCGCTGATCATCGGCGCGAACTCGCCCGCCGGTTCCTTGCGAGGATCCAGACGCAGCGCGAAATCCATGAACTGGATGCCGGTATCGCTGACCAGCGTGACGGTGTCTTCGAATTGGGTGACTTCAGGCAACATTTCGGGTTATTCCGTTTTTATTCGGCCACGTGCCGCATGGACATGGGGAATTGTTCTTTGCCGTAACCGCCGGTGCAGTCTGCGACTGTGGTCGCCCCTTTGCGGCAGTTGACCTTGGGCATGTCGTAAGTGCTGCCATCGCCACACACCGCCTGGCCCTGACTGTCGATGGCCAGGCTGCCACCTTTCATAGTAGCGCTCACCGGCCCGCTGCATTTCGTGCCGTCGGCCTGGTGTACGATGACTTCGCCTTTACCGTCCTTGAGCTGGTATTCCAGACGCAGGGGTTTGCCGGTTCGGCGATCCTGAATACCGGCACCGGCGCGGAACTGACCGTCGAGGAACTTGGCGGCACCGTCGGCGGCGTCTGGCGGAATGCTCAGGGGCGGGCCGGGTTTTGCGGCGGCGGATTTTTCGGCCTCGGGCGATGTGATATCCGGCGGCGCAGTTTTGTTTTCCGGTGGCGCGGTTGGCGATTCGGCTGTCGGGTCTGCTGCCGGGTCTTTGGCGGAGTCTTGGGTCACGCCGGCCGGCGCTGCATCAGCTTCGTTGCCCTCGACCGCCGGCGCTTCCACGTCCTGGGTTCCGGTCACAGCGGTGCCGGTTCCCGTGGTGGAGCCTACAACGGTGCCCGTCACAGGAACGCCATTGAGCGTCGTGGCATGGCCGGTCAGTTGTGGTTCTTCCCGTTGCCTTTCAACAGGCACGACGCCCTCGGGGAGCAGATCGACCGCCACCAGCGGAATCGGCACGCAACCGCGCAAGCCCAGTAATAGCCACAAAAGCAGCAGCAACAAAGGCAGCAGCAACAGCCACCACCAGCGCCGCCACCACGGACGAGCAATCACCGGCACGACGGGCGGCGCCACCACGGGCGCGGCTTCGACCACCGGGGGCAGCGTAAACGCGGGCGGAACTTGATAGAGGCAGTGCAGGGGATCGCGATTGCCGGTACCGGCATGCTCGAAGCCCCAAAAGGTCAGCACCGGCTTGCCTTGCACCAGGTAGACGAAGTTTTCATCGGGGAAATGAATCACACGCTTGAGCAGCTTGCCGAACACGGCTTTGTCGCCTTGCTGCTGTTCGGCTGGATCATTGCCCAGGAAACGCTGGCTCAATTCGTCGAGCGAGGTCTTCAGCGCTTCGAGTTGGCGGCGTGCAGGGGCGCGTTCTTCTTCAGTCGCGCTGCTCCACGGGATCACATCGCCGTCGAGGCCGCTGTACCAGTCAATCTGGTTGCCGAGTTCATCGCTTTGAGGGATGGCCAGGTGATCGACCATTTCAGGGTTCTTGCGGCGAATGGCTTCGCGCAATTGCAGGGCTGCCCGGTAAACCGGTTGACCTGTTTCGCCCAGGGCAGTGAATGACCCGCTCTTACCGCTGCGTAATAGTGCCCCGCGCATTCAAACTCCGTATGTTCCGCTGCGCAAAAATGACAGACAAAAGTGTCTGCGCTTGCTCCTGCAATTAGCTGGCGACCTTAATGTCACAATGATGTCGCCGTCAATCTGCCGGAGGTTCAAAACCGTATGAGACTAGCGTAAGCGTGCGGAGGTTGCATGAGGTCAATTTAAATTGGCTCGGGAAGGCTCGGGTGTACGTTTTTTAGGCTTGCTGAATCGTTTCATCAGCGCTATAAAAAACCCACAACTCCAAGAAAGGCTTCCCCATGACTCCGCTCAAATTCGTCGTTGCCTTTGGCGCACTGTCCGCCTCCCACGCCATGGCCTGGGATTACGTCCTGCTCGACAGCGACAAGGCTGCCCAAAACTGGCAGGTCACCAGCCAGCAACTCGGTGTAAAAACCGACAAACCCTTCTCCGTGACCCTTCGTAACTTGCACGGCGGTCGGCAGGAGGGCGTCAGCATCGTCGACATCGATAACGGCACGATGAAACTCTCGGTGGTGCCGACCCGTGGCATGAACGTCCTGCAGGCGACGGTCGGTAATGTGCGCATGGGTTGGGATTCGCCGGTCAAGGACGTGGTCAATCCATCCTTCATCGAACTCAACGGTCGAGGCGGGCTGGGCTGGCTCGAGGGCTTTAACGAACTGGTCACCCGCTGCGGCTATGAGTGGGTCGGTCACCCCGGCATGGACAACGGTGAACTGCTGACGCTCCACGGCCGTGCCGCCAACATCCCGGCCAGCAAAGTCACGTTGCACATCGATGAAAAAGCGCCTTACGCCATCAGCCTGCGCGGCGAGCTCAAAGAGCAGGCGTTCAAGAAAGTCGACTTCTCGGTGATGACTGAGCTGGTCACCGAACCTGGCAGCGCAGCGTTCTCCCTCAACGATACCCTCACCAACAACGGTGATTATCCGAAGGAATATCAGGCGCTGTATCACAGTAACTTCAGCACCCCATTCCTGGAACAGGGCGCCCGTTTTGCCGCACCGGTGAAACAGGTGTCGCCGTTCAATGACAAAGCCAAAGGGGATTTGCCAGATTGGCAGACTTACCGCGCGCCGACCAAGGATTACGACGAGACGGTTTACAACGTGGTGCCTTATGGCGATGCCAAGGGTGACACGTTGACCGTGCTGCATAACAAGGCCGGCAGCCTTGGGGTTTCGGTGGGTTTCAATACTCAACAGTTGCCGGTGTTCTCCCTGTGGAAAAACACGGATACCCAAGGGCAGGGCTATGTCACGGGTCTTGAACCGGGGACGAGCTTTTCCTACAACCGTCGGTATCAGCGGCCGATTGGTTTGGTGCCGATGATTGGGGTTAAAGAGCAGAAGCAGTTTCAGATCAGGTACAGCTTGCTGGCGGATAAAGGGGCTGTGGATAAGGCGTTGAAGACGGTGAGTGATATTCAGGGTGGGCGGGAGACTGAAGTTCGGCAGGCGCCGTTGGTTGATCTCACCAAGGAGTGATTCTGGTCAGTTTGTGCTTGGCCGATACTGCAATGCCTCAGCCAGATGTTCGCGGGTGATGCCATCGACCTGTTCAAGGTCTGCCAGCGTGCGTGCGACCTTGAGCAGGCGATGGGCTGACCTGAGTGACAAGGTCAAACGCTCGCAGGCGGTTTCCAGCCATGTTTCGTCGGTTGTGGATAACTTGCAGTGACAGCGCAGACCCGGCAAATCAAGGAATGCGTTGGCGCAGCCTTGGCGTTTATGTTGCCGCTCCCGGGCGTTGGCAACCAGCACCGCAGCAGAGGCGGTGTCATCACCGGGTTTGAGCGCAGGATTCAACGCTGTGGCTTCCCGCGCGACGGTCAGGTGTAGGTCGATCCGATCCAGCAGCGGCCCCGACAGCTTGTTGCGGTAACGCTGGACCATGTCCGGTGTACAACTGCATTTGCCGCTGGGTTCGCCAAGATATCCACAGGGGCACGGGTTCATCGCGGCCACCAATTGAAAGCGCGCCGGAAACCTAACGCGATCCTTGGCGCGGGAAATCACGATGTGACCGGATTCCAGCGGCTCCCTTAAGACTTCCAGCACCTTGCGATCGAATTCCGGGAGTTCATCAAGGAACAGAACGCCATGGTGGGCGAGGGTGATTTCACCGGGTTGCGGCTTTGAACCACCGCCCACCAACGCCGGGCCCGAGGCGGAGTGGTGGGGCTGGCGGAATGGTCTTTGCGGCCAGTGGCTCAAGGGCACGCAACTGGTGACGGATTGTATGGCAGCGACTTCCAGCGCCTCGTTTTCGGCTAACGGGGGAAGCAGCCCCGGTAACCGACTCGCCAACAGTGTTTTCCCGGTCCCCGGCGGTCCGCTAAATAACAGGTTATGAGCCCCAGCCGCCGCAATCAGCAATGCGCGTTTGGCCGAAAGTTGGCCCTGCACTTCATTCAAGTCCGGATAGGGCTTGCTGGCGTAGAGCAACCCGTTGGAAACGTAGGGCTCCACCGGCGTATGTCCGTTGAAGTGCGCAACGGCTTCCAGCAGGTGATCCACGGCAAACACCTTCAACCCCGACGCCAGGCACGCCTCCTCGGCATTCGCCCGCGGTACCATCAGCGAACGTCCGGCCTTGCGTGCTGCCAGCGCAGCTGGCAACACGCCTCTCACCGCACGTACTGCGCCTGACAGCGCCAACTCTCCCAGGCATTCAATGTCATCCAGCGTCAAAGTCGGCACCTGGACACTGGCGGACAGAATCCCCAGGGCAATCGCCAAATCGAATCGTCCGCCATCCTTCGGTAGGTCAGCGGGAGCGAGATTCAAGGTGATACGCCGCGCCGGGAATTGCAGCCCTGAATTGATGATCGCGCTACGCACCCGGTCCTTGCTTTCCTTCACGGCGCTTTAGGAGCTATATAATAGACACCCGTTCTATGCCGAAAGGTCTATCAAGTGACTGCGCACATATACAGCTATAAGCGAATTTCTAGCCGTACCCAAAAGGAAGGAACGGGTATAGATAGGCAAGAGGCCCTCATCAGTGAGTACCTTGCTAATCACAAGCTTGAATTGACCCGCGAATTTATCGATCTTGGCATATCAGGCTTTCGAGGCAAGAACGCCCGTACAGGAGCTTTGCGAGAATTTTTAGACCTGATTGCTACTGGTGTTATCAAAGCCAATGACGTGTTGCTGGTCGAGAATTTCGACCGTCTCACACGTATGAATGGCATTGATGCAACGAAGCTGGTTGTTGATATTTTATCGGCAAAAATCATCATCGTTACTCTCTCTGATAATCAAATTTATGATTACAGACAAGAGGACCATTCAAGTATTTTATTCAAAATAAATTTTGTGTTGAGCCGTGCCAATGAAGAAAGCCGTATCAAAAGAAATAGGTCTTTGGGTGCGTGGGCGAGAAAACATAACGAAGCAAAATTATCGAATAAGGTGATGACAAAAAGATTGCCTTACTGGATTAGGTTTGACGATGAAACTGAAACATTAAAACTTGATTCTAATAGGGCTGATGAAGTCAGAAAGATTTTTGACTTATTGGAAATTTATGGATGTGCAAGAACAGCTAATGAAATTAATAAAACGCCTGCCGACAAGAAATGGACTTTGATAGCAGTTCGGCATTTGTCTCGCGCTAAATCTGTTTACGGGTGTCTTGAAATTTACAAGACAAAATCAGAAAGCGGGGAAAGTGTAGATTATGAAGAGCTGGAAAATTATTATCCCGCAGTAATTTCAAAAGAACGTTTCTTTAATCTACAAACAAAACTAAACATTCGAACCGAAACCCACGAAAAAATTGGTAGAGAAAGCAAAGGGTTTAGGAATATTTTTAAGGGTGTTATTTTTTGTGAGCATTGCTCCACTGCGCTCCATCAGAACTTTACCAAGCGAAAAGGTAAAGAATATATGTATTTGATTTGCGCGAAAAGTTTGGTGGGTGCATGTCCTGCAGGTCGTAAAATCTTCATCCCGTATAATTATATCGTGGAACCGTTTTTACTTTATTACAAAAATTATGGGCTAGAAAAAATCATTAGAAAATCTGGTGACGTACAAAGTCTTGTCGAAAGTCGAAACGCCTATAATGCTGAAATTGAAGACAAACAGAACACGATTGAGAAAATTGTTGAAAGCATCGAACTAAATGGCGGGGATATTCCGAAAATCCTTTTGACGCGTATTAGGAAAATTGAAGCCGAGATTAGTGCGTTGAATACTAAACGCGACTTGGTAGATATTGAAATAGCAAAAATCAATATTTATGTCGAGGTTGAGCAAGCCATTAGCAGGGCTGACATTGACGAGTTGCTGGATAGTGAAGAAGGGCGAATCAGGTTCAATATGCTTTTGAAAGAAAGCCAAGTACAAATCAGAGTTTTAAAACGCTTTGAAGATAGTGCGCCATTTGAGGGGCAAGACTTTAAAGACGAACATAAAATGAGTGAGGTCGTAATTAACAATAAAGCGAAGGGTTTTGGGGTGAGTTATTACTTTGATAGAAAGCACGCTATGTTGGCCGGTGGTAATTACTACTTTTATACAAAAAAACTTGTGGGTGGGTGGAAGAATGATTTTACATTGCCGTTGGGTTCACGGGCTGATTTTAATTAGCGAGGATTCGCCCGGAAACGCCGCATAGGCGCGGGCGCAGTATCTGGGCGTGAGTAACCCACCTTGACCCGTAGGGTCAATCAGTACGGGTTAATCAACAAGCAGGGCTAGCCAAACAGCTTTTAATGCTTTTGCTTTTCTGCTCCACCGGGTGGGGTACGGGAGATTAAAAGAGTAATAAAGTGAACCTGGATAAAAACCGGGCTTCTGAATGCTATAATTAAACAATAATAAAAAACATCCCACATGGAAGATTTCTTTAAATTCTCGTTAGTGTTGGCCTTACTATGCATTGCGGTAAAAGCCGGCTACTTTGAAAACGCAAGCAATGTACCAGTAGGTACTGTTATTGAAACTAAAGTATCAGCGAAAGACAGGCTAACTGACAAAGAAAGAAAAGAGTCTATAAGAGCTTTTCAAAAGGCTGCTAACGACTGTAAAAATAAAGACTCATTTGATGAGCGTGGTAGTACATTGCTACAGACAAGCCACTCATTTAATTTTAAGAACGGGACCTGTGAGGAAGCAAAAACATTATGGACGTTAAAGGACGAAGATTTTTGGAGGGAACCTGAATATATTAGCAAGGGTGTTACTGTAAAAAGCTACTCTCTACCAACAAATCCTTATTTCTAAAATTAGTCGAGGGGCTGTACTTCTTGAACGGTGATACCCTAACGCAATGTATAGCCGAGCCGTTAGGCTAATGCTTTTGATTTTGCTCTTCTTGGATAATTCTAAAACAACTCTCACAAAATAGGTAAAAGCCATATAACAAAAGGGTGGGGATGCCTAATTCAAACAATCGTTTAATTTTAGGATAGAAAAAAAGAGCCGAAGCTCTTGTGTTTTTCTTGCAAATGTTAAGATGTAGTTACTACACAAACAACTTAACAATGATTTACAATAACAGCATACCATTTTATTTTCAGCGCGCAATATCAAAAGAACAAAATAAAGAAAGTTTCCTCAATAAATTGCACGCCCATATTGAGGCTAAAAAGCTAACTGACAAAATATCCACTTTCAACCAAGGTGGTTTCGATTACAAAAAAACCTTAGAAAAACTTCAGTCGGATTCAAAGCCGGTCCATGCAAGTAGCAAACTTGTATCTAACCTTCAAGAAGTGTGTACGTCTTTCTATGAAATGGAAGTGCTCGTAAGCACCCAAGAGTTAAGCACAGCAAATCAAAGAAATCATTTACGATACTCCGAGCGTATACCATCATTCAGGCAATGGGATAGAGACGCAGTTTGTCTTGCCCTTGTAATTAACAAGCTATTTTTGCATATAACAAAAAGCACGAAAAAGACTAGCCAGGTTATTGAGCTTTCAAAGTGTAAAATCACTCGTCAAGAGCTACTAAATATTGAGTTAATCAAAGGTGTTAAAGTTCGAGACTTGAAGGCGAGCGGCACTATATTAGACAAGCTCGACAAATATTATGAAGATGAGGACTTTATTTATGAGTTTGATTTGAACTTGTGTCGTAACGACGAAAGCAGACGGTTCAACGGTTTTCAAAAACACAAAAGAATAATAAGAAAAGTCAGGATTAGAGAAAATGAGCTTATACAACTTTCCAATAAAGCTATTGGCTCGCATAACAGCTATTGCAGTAATGTCGCTCTTGAATATCGCAAGTATGTCGATGAGTGTCAGGCTGACTATCTCAAAAACTCTTATATACAATATGGCGATGATGAAAAAACACAAAAGCCATTGGCTGATGTAGTAATGACTCCTGAACGACGTGTTGCAGAACTATACTCCTGTGTGAAAAATATGGAGCTTGTTGCAGAGCAAAGAAAATATGTATGTTTATTTCTAACTGCGACTTGCCCAGCTTCATTTCACGCAAACCCAAAATTTGGAAAAAATACGTGGGATGGTTCAACTCCACGCCAAGCGTCAGATTATTTGAGTAAAAAGATAGACCAATTGAGTAAGGCTCGCAATCGTTACGAGCTTAATGATTTTGGGCTTTGGACGAAAGAATTACACAAAGACCAGTGTCCGCACTTGCACGCACTATTATTTGTTTGCCCCACAAAAGTCGATAATTTAATACTGCATTTAAATAGAATCTTCAAGCATTCAGAAAAGTCTACGACTATCGAAATAATATCTGCTGAACAAGCTCAAAAGCACGGTAAGAAAAGAGCATCAGCATCTTCTTATGTTATGAAATATCTAATCAAAGCAATACAGAACCCTGACAGCGAATCGTTGAAAGTAAAGGCTGGATGTATGGTTTGGGGGATAAGGCGCTATGGATTTTTCGGAGTTGAACGAGCAATATCAGTTTGGCGAAAATTTAATCGCTTCGTAAAAATGGAAGAGTGGCAAATAAAGCTTGAACTTAAACACCCCGTTTTTAGAAAATTAGCATCCCTGAGAAAAGAGTTAAAATTTTTAGATTTTTGTAAGGTCGCAAAAGAGCGGCTGGAATGGATTACAGAGCTTAAAATTGTTGAGCGTCTATACGACTTTGAAGAAATGGTTGTTTCTAATGTTGGGTTGAGGGTCGTAGGGTCTAATATAGAATTAGCGACGAAGATAGATTGTTCAATAATTTACAAAGACAAACCCTAAAATTTAGGGCTTATGTACTTTTAATGGTTGCAGTGGGTCAAGTCCCACTTCCCCTTGCCTGGTTAATTTTTCTAACAGTTTTTTATCAGTCTCTTGATTGTCGAATATTTTTTCTGCCTTTGATTTTGTTTTCTTATCAGTAGACTTTACGGTTATTTCCTTTTCAGGCTTTTCATGTCTTTCAGTTTCAAGAGCTTCAATATTTTCTGGTTTTGAATGGCTTGGGAATAAATCAGAGAATGAAACTGGTGCTTTCAATAAATCATCGATCTCGAGGTTTTCTTTTTTCAGTGCATTTATATGAAGTTCAAGAAGCTTGATTTTTGCTTTTGGGTATTTTTCTTGATTGGCTTTGACACGTTCGAAAAGTGCAGACAAGTCAGATTTTGAAGGTTGATAATTAGAAACTTCTAAACCCATCATTGCAGATACCAGCCACGTTTTACGTTTAAAATCTTGCGAGCCGGTTAGGTAGAATGGTCCTCTATTACCTTGTTCAAGCAACGCTTGAATCCCCGCCTTAATGCTTATCTCGTTAGGGTTAGTAAAAGAAACACTATTGTCATTGACTGTAAAACTGGTTTTGTACTTCTCATTCTTGCTTGTGTAGTTCACTCCATCCGAAGTCTGAAATTTTGTATAAAGGCTTTCACGGCGGTTAGGTAGTGGTTTCGGGTCTGGTCCTGGACTCGAAGAGATTTCACCTAACTCATCGTGCGGTAATGGCGACTCGTAACGTAGGATTAATTCGGAAATCCCATTTTCATCGACCTTGTATTTTTCAATTAGTTTGCTCATTTGAAAACCGATGGAACTTGGCTTTATCGACGTTGAAGCTTTGCTTATGTAATAGCCTGAAAGCTTGCTAGGGTCAGTTTTGCTCTTATTGGCACGAATAGTAAACCCATCGGCAATCATCGCCTTGAACAACGCCTGCGGCGTCTGGGCGCTGGAAAGGAGACCTTTCAGTTCGCGCTTATATTTCTTCTCATCAGACTCTTGCCCGGTACGACTCTCGTACTGTTTAGAAGCATAATTTAGCCTCGTTGGGTTGGATGTGTTCCGGCTTTCAGATATTTGCTCATTTTTGAGCGAATATTTCTTTTCGAGTTTTTTGGCTAGGTCTTCTAAACCACGATAATTATCTTTTTTGTAAAATGGCTTGTTATCGAAATCCCTATTTTCCATAACCAAATGCAAGTGAGGATTGGCTGTGTCTCTATGAACAGCAAGCAAGAAATTACGATTATCACCGAAGTGACGTTTAATTAATTCATTGCCGATGAGTAGCAATTTGTCGTCTGAAATATCTTTGTGTTGTTCCTCAAACGAAACTATATAATGCATTTCATTGCTTTTCTGTTTTGCCGTTAACCGGCTATTAAAATCGGATTCGATAAACTTCGCTGATTCATTAATATTGCCCATATTGACTGGAATATTGCCACCGATGCGTGTGGCTTTATTTAAAACATACTTGGCAAGATTTTTGGTATTGGGCCGAATGCGTGGAACTTCTTTAATTAACATTTTTTCAACCCAGTATCATTTCAATTAGGTCACTGCTACCGTCCATGAGTTTGTCATTAATCATATCAATTCTTGGCATGAAATATTCTAGCGTCTCTTTTAGTTGGGATTCTTTTTTTGAGCCTTCAAGAACATACCTGTTGATATAATCGCAAATTTTAATTAACCCATCATTATGAGTAAACGAAACATTAGGGTTTGAAAATATGGCTTGATAAACGGAGAACTCACTCAAGAACTTATAAAGTTGACTGGAAAAGGATTTATCTTTTTCATCAAGCGTTAATAGCTTTCTTTGGTAAAGCGAAAATTCTTCTTGTGAAAAACTAATCGTATATTGCTTTTCTCGTTTTGAAAGCTGGTCAATAAATAAAGGGTGATTTATCGTTGCTTCGACGTCTGGTTTTTTTGAGGTTTGAACTGCAAATGACTCAAAAAGCAGCGGCTTTATATTTACTCTGACTTCCATTATCTTGTTAATAGCGTTGCTGATTAGCTTTTTTAACGCTGGGTCTTCGGTTTCAATCCTGTTTAAATTTGTATGAAGATTTACAATCAGCTGATTATATTTTCTAAAATCCACAGCATTTGTGTTCTTTGAAATTACGACGTAGCTGCGGTCATTTAAAAAATGCTGCTTGAATGCATTTGATAGAGAGAATTTTGTGGATGATATTTGATTGTATTCTTTTCTCAACTGCTCAATAACGATTGAGTTTATCTCGGTTAGGCGCGTGCTTAATTTATATTTACTCATAATGAATTTATTGGTTATGAGTATATAATAGCATTTTATATTTCATTGCTGGTTTGTTAGATGTTGGTTTTGCTTTGCTTTTAGATACGACCCTTGTGGGAGTAGATTTGCCCCCGTAATGACCAATAGGGAATGAGTGGGGCAAGCATAAACAACCGAACGACGATAGTCGTGATGGTTTTTTATTCTGCTTGCTTCTTTTGATTTCGATTAAAATTAGACTCCCTGACAAAGCAGAATTTTAATTCTGTTTTGTCAGGGATGTAGTTACTGAAGATTAGTACTGTCAAGAAGCGCCTGATATTGGTCAGGGTCTTTTTGCTTCATTGTGTCAAGCACGAAATTTGCCAGTTTGGTAATTTCGGGAACATCAAGAGGTCTCATACTTCTATCGAATATTTCTTCCAAATGCGATAGCTCGTTATTGACTCTATTTGCCAAGCTTGTGGCTATTTGGTCTCCTCCAAAAAAAGCCTTTAACTTTTCATCGTTAGATTTGTTATTCGGAAACTTGTAAAATAGATAAGCTTCAAGGAATTTTCTGAGATTGTTCCCGAAGTTATAAAATGATTCGTGCCCGATTTCTATAGCTGTCGAGTTAGCACAGGCATGTACCTGGCTGAACAAATAGTTAAATTCAGTAACGTACTGCTTCAGATACTTGGGCATCAATTTCAAATGACTTACATCATTTGAGCGCTCAAGTATAAAATACTCACAGTCAATTTTGGGCTTGGGGGAATTATCCATCGGTTTGGATAGTTTTTTAAGGTACTTCAAGAAGTCTAAATTATGAGTCGAGATGAAAAGCTGACTATACTTATAGGTGTTTTTTTGATTCGGTATCTTTATTGGGCTTGCAAGTACGTGCTCTATGAGACTATAGACGAAGAAGATATGGTTGCTGTCCAAGCTTGAGATTGGGTCATCAATCCATACGATAAGTTCTTTTCCCTGCGTTTCAACGTCCTCTAATTTCGCAATAAAGTAGCAGAAAGCGACGAGACTGCACTCTCCTTCACTGAGATTTTCCGCAGGTAAATCACCACGGAATATTTTAAAGTTTATTTCTGTTACCGCTTCATTATCTAACGCTGACAGTTTTAATCCGGTATGACCAAAGTGGTTTTCGAGGTAGTGATTGACGCGCTCCGCTCCTCTTCTTTCGTCTTTGAGTTTATTCTTTAATGCCTGAATATCTTTTTCAAGCTGAAGTATTTCTGTGCTTGTCTTGCTTTTGGTTTCGGCTTTTGAAGTGACCTCGCCATTAAGGTCATCTATCGCGTTAAGCTCTTTTTTATAGGATATATCGGTTACAAATTTTGAAACTTCGTCGAGACGCAATATGGTTCTTGCGGTTGATTGGTCATTGTCTAGAGTTTCCGTTTTCTTGTTGTGTTTTGTTACCAACTCCGATACAGAACTATAAATTGCACCTATGTCTAAATCTTCCGGCATTAACGAGGGTGTGGGGAATGTGCGGAAAATATCGTTAAGGCGCAACGATAATACAGTAGTAATTAATAGTAAGTTGTCGTCATATTGCTTAATGCCCTCTAAAAACTGCTCATTTAGGGCTGAAAATTCTTCATGGTAGGTGCTATAAAAATCTAACTGCTTTATCGGCAGCGATTTAGGTAACTGCTCTCGCTCTGTATTGACTCTATCTAAAAGCGCTTGGATGTCAGTCCGCAAGCTGTCGGACTCTTTACTAAAGTGCGCGTCTAATTTTGCCCATAGGTCTGCCGGTATCGGACTACCACAAAAGGCACAGGTTGACCGAACATTTTTATGGCTTTCAATTCCCTCACGAACCCACTTTTGCAATAAAGCATCATTGATTAAGTCCTGAATGCTTTGTGTTGGCTTAACTTCCTTTTCAAGCAAGAGCCGAGCTTCCGCCAAGAACGTGTTTCTTTTATCGGTAAATTTTTCACCAAAAACTATTTCGGGTTTTGCTTGGTCATTCAATAACGTAATGAATTCAGCTTGTTGTTCGGGCGTAAGGTTTGGCTGTGGCTTCTTATCCAGAGCGGTAATATCAGCCTTGATGTTAGTAATCGTATACGTGAATTGCCTATAGTTCGGATTTGTTTTTATAGGCCCGTTGGCTTTGTCACGAAGTTTGCTATCTAATCCAGTTTGTGCTGTTTTCACTCGGCCTTGAACTGCCGCTAAATTTTCTGACTCTATTTTTAGTCGATTACGCAGACTACCAATAGTATCTTCTGTTCCGAGCAGACTCTCCTTTTCTTCAATTTCTTTTTCGAGCGTAATGTTTTCATCACCTAACACAGCGAATGGTTTTATACTCCCGTCAGGATTTGAAAGCCATCGAAGATTATCGTCAACAAAGTCTTTGTTGTACACTCTGACGCTGTATTGGCAAGTATCTAAATTTTGCTGGTTTAGTAGTTCAGGCCCTTCATGTGAGAAGCTGTACTCTGCATTTTGATATTTATCATGCTTCTTTTTTAATTCTAGGCTTCGAACGATTCTTGAAAGACTTGTTTTCCCGGAATAATTTCGGCCATAGATAATGTTCAGCTTTTTAAATTTACCTATGGTCCTACCTTCATCCCTGACTGAAACGTCCCAGTCAAACTCCTTGAAGACAGCGAAATTCTTAATTTTATTGATTTTTGTGAACACAGCCCGCTCCTTGTGCTTGTCGATGGTGGCAGATTGCTTGCCCTCTACAATCTGGCACACACGGGGGGCTAATTGAAGAACAAACATTTTTTGTTTTGTCTGTTAAGTCGCTAGTAAATCGCCGCTTCGGGCAAACCAACCATCGTTAATGACGGCAAACCGTTGGCCAGATGGACTTCTACGGTAACGGCGGGCGCATCCACGCCAATCTGGGCGCGGCTGTGGACGATGGAGAGGGACATGGTCGTTCCTTGAGCTTTTTACGGGGGCCGCTTCCTGCGGGTTTTTGAAGGGTAGACGGGGGCGATGGATTTGGGGCGTGGTTATGCAGGCAAACTTTCACTGGATGTTGCGGACACGGAGCGGGTCGTTGCGAGGCACAAAAAAACCGCCATTCAGACGGTTTTTTTTTAAGAAACGGTATTTAGTTTCTTCCACCAGCCAACCAACCACTTGGTTCAAGTTCTTTGCCGCGCGCGATGGCGACTTCAATAAAGCGTCGTTGATTAGCCGATAAATTCCCAGCCAAGCGACGTGCTTCGGCGTGAAACTCAGCAAGTTATAACAGCTTCGCCTTTCGCTTTTTGGGGCTCATGCATAACTCGTCTATCGAAAAGATCAGAGCGAAAAGGGTAAAGCAACGGGTGCGGAGTGATAAATCAGTCCGGAGAGCAGCTTTTTGTAGGACCGTGCCGAGATAGATGAAGGACGTCGGTGAAAGAGCGTGGGTGGGCTTGCCGTATGAAGGTTGCTGGTTATGATCTTGCTGAATGCAGCCGTAGGAGACATGAATGAACCGGATTGGGATGCGCCCGATTCATCCTGGTGAAATTCTCAGCGAGGAGTTTCTGAAACCAATGGGCGTTACAACCGCGGCGTTGGCTCGCTCGCTGAAGGAGCCTGAAGCTGAAGTGAGCAACGTTGTGAGACAGCAGAGCGGTGTCAGTGCTGGTCTGGCGAAGAAGCTATCCATGTTTTTGAATACCACGCCCGAATTCTGGCTGAATCTGCAATCGAGCTACGATCTTCGTAGCGCCGAAATCGAGCGTGGATGAGCGCTTAAAGCGAATGCAACGCTCGAGAAGCTTTTTTCCACCATGGAAGGTTGACCGGACGCTGCATCTGCTCGCCGCTCGGCAGCATATGTGGAACATCCTGCAACCGAATCCACGGTTGATTATTCCAATGCAACAGGCTCAGCGACATCTCAGGCCAGCTCAGCAGGCTCAGAATCGGGCGTTCGGTTGAGGTGGGTTGTTGGGCGTCTCTGAGGGCGGGGACTACGTCGTGGGTCAGCCATTCGCGCAGCGCCCGGTATTCGGGGCAGTAGTGGTAGACCAGTAGTGCGTAGACGCCGGATTCGCTGACCAGCAGGGTGTTTTCGATGGTGCCGTGGATGACGACTCGCGCGGATTGATGTTGATCGGGATCGAGTTTGCGGACGGCGCGTTCGTCGAGGAAAAGACGAAGCAGACGGCCTAAGTCTCGGGCGCTGAACCAAGGCTGGTTTTCGATCAAAAGGGCGTGGAGGTGGAGTTTGTGGCGGATGAAGACGTGAGGGATTAGATAGTTTTCTTCCATGGTGCAGCTCCCGGATGCGAATGAAGGAAACTGCCTCTAATCGTCGCCAAACGAAAAGGGTGGCAGCTTGCGCGGGTTGGCGAACCGGTGCATCCGGAAAAAACCGGCAGACCCGAAGGTCTCCCACGCAAAGCCGCCATAATTCGAGATGGGAATAGCTCCCTGGTTCGAACGTGGTCACGGTGCGTCGGATGCTGTCCAGGTCGCCAAACCCAGGGCTGAATATTCAGCTGAGGGTGAGCTTAGGAACCTGGGCGTCACGGCGCTATCGGACGGCGGTGGTGATCTTTGTAGGACGTTGCCGAGATGGTGACGGGGCCGAAGATCAAAAGATCGCAGCCTTCGGCAGCTCCTACAGGGGTGGTCTGTCCAGTGTGGGATGGCTGGTAGACCGAGGCGACTCCATTCGCGGGCAAGCCCGCTCCCACAGGGATTGTGGTGTTACTCGGTAGGTGGATTGAGCTTTGCTTCCAGCTCTGCGACTTTCGCCTCAAGGCTTTCCAGCCGTGCCCGGGTCCGTGCCAGCACAACCATCTGGCTATCAAACTCTTCCCGGCTCACCAGGTCCAGCTTGCTGAAGCCGCTCTGCAACAGAGCCTTGAACTGGCTTTCGATTTCGCTTTTCGGCAGCGGGGTGTCGCCGCTGAAGAGGCGCGAGGCGGTGCCGCTCAGGGCATCGAGGAAGTCTTTGGGTGCGAGCATGGGAAATGTCCTGTCAACAATGGCGGGCAGTGTATCACGCAGTGTCTATAGTCAATCCCGACCGCTGACTGTGCACGCTTTTCGCGCATGCGGACGGACGGCATCGCACTGTTGTTGTGCGTAACGCGGCAGCAGTTGCGGCGAAGTGGTTGGCATCTGCTGCCAAGGGCTTGAAAACAGAGAGTTTTGTGGAGATGGCAAGCTTTCTGCTTAGTCAGTAGTAACCCATGCACTGATGCAGTCGCTGTGACGAATGCAGTGCGCCAAGCGGAACGGGGGAAGTGTTTCGTGCGGAGTGGTTAGCAGGCGTCGGACGGGCAGGTAAGGCCGACGATGCGTTACAAAGCCAGGCACTGCGCTTAGACTTGAGTCGGGTTTGTTTTCCTGGGGCAAGTCCACCAATTCGGGAGAGAGTTTTCATGAAGCTAGTCACTGCCATCATCAAGCCGTTCAAACTGGACGACGTACGCGAGTCGCTGTCCGAGATCGGCGTGCAGGGCATTACCGTTACTGAAGTCAAAGGCTTCGGTCGGCAGAAGGGTCACACCGAGCTGTATCGCGGCGCGGAATATGTGGTCGATTTCCTGCCAAAGGTGAAGATCGATGTCGCCATTGACGACAAGGATCTTGACCGGGTTATCGAGGCGATAACCAAGGCGGCCAACACCGGCAAGATCGGTGACGGCAAGATCTTCGTGGTCAATCTGGAACAGGCGATTCGCATCCGTACCGGCGAAACCGATACCGACGCAATCTAAGCCGCCACAAACCCAACGCCCCAGGAGAAAACAATATGACTCTGCGTAAATTCGCAGGGCTAGGAGCCCTGTTGTCCCTCGTAATGCCCGGCTTGGCTATGGCGGCAGACGAAGTGGCGGCCCCAGTCCTCAACTCCGGCGACACTGCCTGGATGATGACCTCGACAGCCCTCGTGCTGTTCATGACCATTCCCGGTCTCGCGCTGTTCTACGGCGGCATGGTTCGCTCCAAAAACATTCTTTCCGTGATGATGCAGTGCTTCGCCATTACCGGCCTGATCAGCATCCTGTGGGTCATTTATGGCTACAGCGTCGCGTTCGACACCACCGGCATGGAACAGGGCGTCATCAACTTCAACTCGTTCTTCGGTGGCATGGGCAAGGCATTCCTCGCCGGTGTTACGCCAGCGAGCCTGACCGGCCCTGCGGCGTTGTTCCCTGAAGCGGTGTTCGTCACCTTCCAGATGACGTTCGCCATCATTACCCCCGCGCTGATCGTCGGTGCCTTCGCCGAGCGGATGAAGTTCTCCGCCATGCTGATCTTCATGGGCGTCTGGTTCACCCTGGTTTATGCACCAATCGCGCACATGGTCTGGTCCGGTAACGGCGGCCTGTTGTGGGACTGGGGCGTGCTGGACTTCGCCGGTGGCACCGTGGTGCACATCAACGCCGGTGTGGCCGGTCTGATTGCCTGCCTGGTACTGGGCAAGCGCAAAGGTTTCCCGACTACCCCGATGGCGCCGCACAACCTCGGTTACACCCTGATGGGCGCTGCAATGCTGTGGGTCGGCTGGTTCGGCTTCAACGCCGGTTCCGCTGCTGCGGCCAACGGCACTGCCGGTATGGCGATGCTGGTGACCCAGATCGCAACCGCCGCCGCTGCATTGGGCTGGATGTTCGCCGAATGGATCACGCACGGCAAACCAAGTGCTTTGGGTATTGCTTCGGGTGTTGTGGCCGGTCTGGTTGCAATCACTCCAGCCGCTGGCACCGTGGGCCCGATGGGGGCTCTGGTCATCGGTCTGGCAGCCGGCGTGGTGTGCTTCTTCTGCGCCACCACCCTGAAACGCAAACTCGGCTATGACGACTCCCTGGACGCCTTCGGTGTACACGGTATCGGCGGTATTCTCGGCGCGATCCTGACCGGTGTCTTCGCTGCACCGTCGCTGGGTGGCTTCGGCACCGTCACCGACATCGCCGCACAAGTCTGGATTCAGTGCAAAGGCGTGGGCTTCACGGTGATCTACACCGCGATCGTCACTTTCATCATTCTCAAGGTGCTGGACGCTGTCATGGGGCTGCGTATCACCGAAGAAGAAGAGGCTGTCGGCATCGATCTGGCACTCCACAACGAACGCGGCTACAACTTGTAAGCACGCGCACAAAAAATTTGCCCGGCTTGCCGGGCATTTTTTTGTCTGAAGTTTGTCAGTGAAGGAACTGCTGAAAGGTTTTTTCGTACACGTTTAGTGGCGTTTACGACGGGCGTTTTTCTGCGGCCAATGGCTTACATGATAGAAGGAATATTAGGGCCTTTGTTTTTTCCCAGAGCGCGCTAGAATGCGCCCCGAACGTGCGGAGAACTGTATGTGGCAACAGACTCTGATTACCCTGCGGGCGAGGCCCCGGGGCTTTCATCTGGTAACGGACGAGTTACTCGCCGGCCTGCCTGAACTCAAGGCATGTCGGGTCGGTCTGTTGCATTTGTGGCTGCAGCATACCTCGGCGTCGTTGACCATCAACGAGAACGCCGATCCGGCGGTACGTCGCGACTTCGAACGATTTTTCAATCGTCTGATCCCACAAGGAGCAGACGGCTATGAGCATAACGACGAAGGCCTGGACGACCTCCCGGCGCACTTCAAGGCCAGCGTACTTGGCTGTCAGCTCAGTTTGCCGATTTCGGCAGGCCGACTGGCGCTGGGAACCTGGCAAGGCGTTTATCTGGGCGAGCACCGTGATTTTGGCGGTGCCCGTAAAGTCCTCGCCACCGTGCACGGTGAAGAGGCATAAACCGCTGGTTACCAGCGTTTGTAGAATTTTTTCCGGCGGCCTTCGACAGACGGCGAAGCTGGGCTATAACTAATCTGCTTTTCGCAAGTCATGAGGTAGAACATGAGCGACGATGATCTGGAAAACGACGACCTCGAAGTAGGCGACGACGACGAAACCGAAGAAGGTCTGGAAACAGCAGCGGAAGACGTTGCTGACGACGATGGCGGTGAAGCGCCCGTTCCGACCGCCAAAGGCAAAGCCAAGGCTGCGGTATCGGTCGATGAGCTGCCGAGCGTCGAAGCGAAAAACAAGGAGCGCGATGCCCTGGCCAAGGCCATGGAAGAGTTCCTGGCCAAGGGCGGCAAGGTGCAGGAAGTGGAGGCCAATGTGGTCGCCGATCCGCCCAAGAAGCCTGATAACAAGTACGGCAGCCGGCCTATCTAAGGCCGCCGCTTGCTTGCTGAAAAAGCCCGCCGTCGCTGCGGGCTTTTTCATGGGTGAATAAAACGCGTGGATGTGGTGCGAGTCAATGTGGGAGCGGGCTTGCTCGCGAAAGCGGTATGTCAGTCAAAGTGGAGTCGACTGACACGGCCCCTTCGCGAGCAAGCCCGCTCCCACAGGGGTTATATGTGAATTCAGGATCAGTGTTGGGCGTTCCAGAGGGCCAACAACGCCGGCAACTCGCTCAGGCTGCGAATCTCGGCATCCGGTGCCTTCTCGGCTTCCCACACCTTGCCCGCCGGGTTAAACCAGATCGCCCGCAATCCCGCCTGCTGGGCGCCGGCAATGTCATCACCCGGATGATCGCCGATATGCACGGCCGTTTCGGCCGTCGCACCACCGCGTTGCAACGCCTCATGAAACAGTCGCGCATCCGGCTTGCCGATGCCGATGTCTTCGGCACACAAGGCAAACTTGAAGTAGTCCGCCAGCCCTAAGCGGCGCACATCGGCGTTGCCATTGGTGACCACGCCGAGGGCGTAGTGATTGGCCAGAGTCTCGAGGGTCGGTTGCACCTCCGGGAAGATTTCCAGCTGATGCCGCGCATGCAGAAACACTTCAAAACTCTGATCGGCCAGGTCTGAGGCCTGACCCTGGTCGTAACCGGCCTCTTCCAGCGCATGGAACAAGACTTGGCGGCGCAGGGCGCTGATGCGGTGCTTGAGGCCCGGCTCACTGCTCAGGATCCGCTCGCGAATCGCCCACAAATGCTCCACCGGCACGGCGCCCAGATTCGGTGCATGCTCGGTCAGCCATTCACGCAGTACGGCTTCGGCGCTGACGATCACCGGGGCGGTATCCCACAGGGTGTCGTCGAGGTCGAAGGTGATCAATTGAATGCTCATGACTCATCGCCTTTGATGCGTTTGGCCCGTGGATGGGCGCTGTCGTAAACCGTCGCCAGGTGCTGGAAGTCCAGGTGGGTGTAGATCTGGGTGGTTTTGATGTCCGAGTGGCCGAGCAATTCCTGAACCGCCCGCAGGTCCTGGGACGATTCCAGCAAATGGCTGGCGAACGAGTGTCGCAGCATGTGCGGATGCAGGTTCTGCCCCAGCTCGCGCTCGCCAGCGGCTTTAACCCGCACTTGGATCGCCCGTGGGCCGAGGCGCCGGCCTTGCTGGCTGACAAACACCGCGTCGTCCGCCGGGTTGGTCATGGCCCGTAGCGGCAGCCACAACTCCAGCGCTTCGCGAGCTTTTTTGCCGACCGGCAGCAGTCGGGTCTTGCTGCCCTTGCCGAGCACTTGAACCATGCCGTCGGCCAGGTCCAACTGATCCAGATTGAGCCCGGTCAGCTCCGACAGCCGCAAACCCGAGGAATAGAACAGCTCCAGAATCGCCTGATCCCGACGCGCCAGAAAATCATCTTCCACCGCGCCCTCAAGCAGTTGCAGCGCACGGTCGGTGTCGAGGGTTTTTGGCAGCCGAAGCTCGCCTTTCGGTGGCGCCAGGCCGTTGGCCGGGTCGTGGTCGCAGAGGCCTTCGCGGTTCAGATAATGATAGAGCCCGCGCACCGCCGACAGCAGCCGCGCCAGGCTGCGCGACGATTGGCCTTGTGAATGCAGGCGAGCGATCAGGCTGCGCAGGCGCTGAATGTCCAGGGCCGCCCAACTGCTGATGTTCTGTTTGACACACCAGCCCAGCACTTTGTCGAGGTCACGACGGTAGGCGTACAGCGTGTGAGGCGACACCTGCCGCTCACTGCGCAGGTGTTCGCAGTAAGCGTCCAGTTGCCGTTCCACGATCAGCGTACCGAGCGCAGGGAGGTGTTGACCCGTGGCAGCACGCGGCCCATGACTTCGGCGATGTAGCTGAGGAACAGCGTGCCCACCGAACTCTTGTAGTGCTGCGGGTCACGGCTGGCGATGGCCAGGACGCCGTGGATGCCCTGGTAGCTGATGGCGACGACGGCGGTGGAGCCGATCTGCTTGCGCTGTTCTTCGCCGAACAGGAAGTCCAGTTCGTGTTCACGCAAGCTGCCGCTGACGCTTTTGTCTTCCGAGAGCAAACCGCCGATGGCCGTTTGCGCGTCGGCATGGGTCACCCAGCGGCCTACCGGCATCGGGTTGTCACCCAGCAGAATCAGGCTGACGAAAGGCACCTGGAAGTCCTGGCGCAGACTGTCTTCGACGCTGATTACCACGTCTTCCAGGCTGGTGGCGTCCATCAGCGCGAGAATCAGGCGGCGGGTCTTGTCGAAGAGGCGGTCGTTGTCGCGGGCGACGTCCATCAAGTGCGAGAGGCGATGGCGCAACTCGATATTGCGGTCGCGCAGGATGGTCATCTGGCGTTCGACCAGCGAAATGGTGTCGCCGCGCTGGTGCGGAATGCGCAAGGTCGCGAGCAGGTCTTCATGCTTGACGAAGAAATCCGGATGAGCCTCCAGGTACGCGGCAATCGCCGCCGCCTCAAGGCTTTCGGAAGGGGATTCGTCGGGCTGTAGGGCGGGAACCTGGGGCTTATCTTTCATGGATTCGACTCTCTCAAAGACGCACTTGTCCTTCATAAACGCGCACTGCCGGGCCGGTCATCATGACCGGTTGGCCAGGGCCTGCCCATTCAATGGACAAACGCCCGCCGGGCAGGTCGATCAATAGTGGCGAATCCATCCACCCCTGGCTGATCGCGGCCACTGCAGCAGCGCAAGCGCCGGTTCCGCACGCCTGGGTTTCCCCAGTCCCGCGTTCCCAGACGCGCAGTTGCGCGCGGCTCCGGTCGATGACCTGGAGAAAACCGACATTGACCCGCGCCGGGAAGCGCGGATGGTTTTCGATTTTCGGCCCCAGTTCATGCACCGGTGCATTGTTGATGTCGCTGACCCGCAGCACGGCATGGGGGTTGCCCATGGACACGGCGGCCAGGTCGACCAGGGTGCCGTCGACGTCAACCTGATAGCTCGTGGCCTGCTCCGGCGCTTCAAATGGAATCTCGGCCGGCACCAGGCGCGGTGCGCCCATGTTGACACCGATTTGTCCGTCGCTGCGGATATCCAGTTCGATGATGCCGCTTTTGGTCTCGACGCGGATCTGCCGCTTCGCGGTCAGGCGCTTGTCGAGCACGAAGCGAGCGAAGCAGCGCGCACCGTTGCCGCACTGTTCCACTTCGGAGCCGTCGGCGTTGAAGATCCTGTAGCGGAAATCCACGTCCGGGTTGCTGGGCGCTTCGACGATCAGCAACTGGTCGAAACCGATACCCGTATGCCGATCGCCCCATTGCTTGGCGTGTTTGGGCAGGATGTGCGCATGCTGGCTGACCAGGTCGAGGACCATGAAGTCATTGCCCAAGCCGTGCATCTTGGTAAAACGCAGCAGCATGGTTTTACTCCGGCAGCAGGCTTTCGCCAGCAAACAACTCGGCTACCGTCTCACGGCGACGCACTTCAAATGCCTGATCACCGTCCACCAACACTTCAGCGGCACGGCCGCGGGTGTTGTAGTTGGAACTCATGACAAACCCGTAGGCACCGGCCGAATGCACGGCCAGCAAGTCGCCTTCTTCCAGGGCCAGCTGACGATCCTTGGCCAGGAAGTCGCCGGTCTCGCAGATCGGGCCGACGATGTCGTAGGCGCGAGCCGCGGTGGTGCGCGGGCGCACAGCGGTGACGTCCATCCAGGCCTGGTACAGCGCCGGGCGGATCAGGTCGTTCATGGCCGCGTCGACGATGGCGAAGTCTTTGTGCTCGGTGTGCTTGAGGTATTCGACCTGAGTCAGCAGCACGCCGGCGTTGGCGACGATGAAGCGGCCCGGCTCGAACACCAGCGCCAGGTCACGACCGTCGAGACGCTCGCGCACAGCTTTGATGTAGTCGGCAGCCAATGGCGGCTCTTCATCGCGATAACGCACGCCCAAACCACCACCGAGATCGATGTGGCGCAGGTAAATGCCGCAATCGCCGAGGCGGTCGACCAGGCCCAGCAGGCGGTCGAGGGCGTCGATGAATGGCGGCAGGGTGGTCAGTTGCGAGCCGATGTGGCAATCGACACCGACCACTTCCAGGTTTGGCAGTTGTGCGGCGCGGATGTACACGTCTTCGGCGTCGGCGATGGCGATGCCGAACTTGTTCTCTTTAAGACCGGTAGAAATGTACGGATGGGTGCCGGCGTCGACGTCCGGGTTCACGCGCAGCGAGATCGGCGCGCGAACGCCCAGCTCGGCGGCGACCACTTGCAGACGTTCCAGCTCATCGGTGGATTCGACGTTGAAGCAATGCACGCCGACTTCCAGGGCACGACGCATGTCGTCACGGGTCTTGCCGACACCGGAGAACACGATCTTGTCGGCGCTGCCGCCAGCGGCCAGTACACGTTCCAGCTCACCACGGGAGACGATGTCGAAACCGGCGCCCAGACGCGCCAGGACATTCAGTACACCCAGGTTGGAGTTGGCCTTGACCGCAAAGCAGACCAGGTGCGGCATGCCGGCCAGCGCATCGGCGTAAGCCAGGTACTGGGCTTCGATGTGCGCACGGGAGTAGACGTAGGTCGGTGTGCCAAAGCGTTCGGCGATGGCGGACAGGGCAACACCTTCCGCAAACAGCTCGCCGTCACGGTAGTTAAAAGCGTCCATGGCGTTCCCTTATTGGTAGACGTCGTGCTTGTGTGCTTTCGACGGAGACTTCTGCGATGACTGGGCCTGCTCGGCAGGGTCCTGAGAATCGTCAGGCAGGTACAGCGGGCCTTTTTGACCACAGGCCGACACAAGGCAGGCAACCGCGACGAGCGCAGCAAGGGAAGAGATCAGGCGCTTCATGGCGAAATCCTTGAAAATGCGTTAATTGCGCCGGAGTATACCGGCCACCCGGCAGCTTGCCTATGCGACGGGGCTCCCGTCCGGCGGGGCTATGTGGTGAGGGGATTTATCCCCGTTCGGCTGCGCAGCAGTCGCAAGCATTCACGCTTAACCTTGAACTGCTGGGGCTGCTGCGCAACCCAACGGGGATAAATCCCCTCACCACAAAGGCTCGCTCCCACAGGTGTACCTATATCGGCCCTTGGTCGTTATCCTTTGCAATCACCGGGGCTCGCCCGTATCTTGCGGCGCTTGAGCGTGAGTAGACACTTTTTGAGGTTCCCGCAATGAGTTTGACTGAAGCCCGTTTCCACGATCTGGTCGATGCCACCCAGCAGACGCTGGAGGATATTTTTGACGAGTGTGACCTGGATATCGATCTGGAGAGCTCGGCCGGTGTGCTCACCGTCAAGTTCGAAAACGGCAGCCAGTTGATTTTCAGCCGCCAGGAACCGCTGCGGCAGCTATGGCTGGCAGCCGTGTCCGGCGGGTTCCACTTCGATTACGACGAAGAAAGCAAGCGTTGGATGTGTGACAAGAGCGACGAACAACTCGGCGAGATGCTCGAGCGCATCGTCAAGCAGCAAGCTGACGCCGAGCTCGATTTCGAAGGTCTGTGAGATCGTGACCGAGCCTGCGCCCGTTCGTGCGCCCAAACCGCTCTACAGCAATGTCAGCCCGGCGGTGGCTTCACCGTGCAGCGGCGTGTGTCGGCTGGATGAACAGAAGGTCTGCCTTGGGTGTTTTCGCCATGTCGAAGACATCCGCGAATGGCGCTCGGCCGATGACGATCGGCGTCGTGTCATTTGCGCCCAGGCCCTTCAGCGTAAATCCTGCGCCTGACCCAAAACCCTTGTGGGAGCGGGCTTGCTCGCGAATGCAGTGCATCAGTCGATATCAACGTTGACTGACATACCGCATTCGCGAGCAAGCCCGCTCCCACAAAGGCAATTTCCTCCGGTCAGTACCAAGGTCGCCCCTCACTTGTATATTTATTGAGCTGTGATAGTGTCGAGAAACGCCTCAACCCATCGAGGCTCGTGAAAACCCCGCCTTTTTCTGGCGGGGTTTTGCTTTTTCTGTGCAGAAGAAAGGAGTCTGCCCAAATCATGACCGCACCTTCAATCACCCTTACCCGTCTGGACGTGCAACGTCTGGAGCGCCTGATCGACAGCCTGGATGACACGCTGCCGGGCGTTATCGCGCTGCAAACCGAACTGGATCGCGCCGATACCCTGGTCGGTCACGATGAAGTACCCGCCGATGTCGTGACCATGAATTCCCGTGTGCATTGCCGCGAAGAAGGCAGCGGCAAGGACTATCACCTGACGCTGGTTTATCCGAAGGATGCCAACGCCGACGAAGGCAAGATTTCCATTCTGGCGCCAGTGGGCAGCGCGCTGCTCGGCCTGAAGGTGGGTCAGCACATCGACTGGCCAGCACCGGGCGGCAAGACGCTCAAACTCACCCTGCTGGAAGTTGAATGGCAGCCGGCCGAGGGCGGTCACTTTCCGGAATAAGCTCGTCAGACCTGCTCGAGCGCCTCGTTCAATGCGCGCTCCAGGTCAGCCTTGTAGCGCAAATACAAAATGCTTGAACTCTGACCATCACCGAGCAGGCCCGACAGGTCCAGGTCGGTGATGTAGCAGCGATAGCGTTCGGTTTCACGGCGCTGCTCGACGATTTCCCGGGCGACCACGTTGAACAGTCGGTCGCCATGCTCCAGCTCTGAAAATTCCCGCTGATTGCAATACAACGTGACCTGCGCCTGTCCCGGCGCGGCTTTGCCGACAATCGCCTGCACGTCGTAGAACGGTTTGTTGACCGGGGTTTGCGGCGCTGGCCGAGCTTCGACCCGACGCGCCCGTACAGGGCCGGAGGGCAGCAGTTGGTAATACAAGGTGTCCAGGCTCAACGGCTGGGCGACGTCCATCGCCAGCAAGGCGTCGCGCCGGTACTGGATCGATTGCAGGAAACGTTGCAGCGGCACCAGCAGGCTTTGCTCGTCGTGGTAGGGCAAGCGCTGTTGCCACAGGGCATTGAATTCATCCAGCACGTACAGGTCGGCGTGGTATTCGTTGATCCGGTAGAACACCTGAATGCAATCGGGCTGACCCATCGGCAGGACCAGCGCCAGGTCGTGGTCTTCCAGTGCCATCGGGTCCAGGTGCAGCGGGCTGTAGCTTGCCCGCTCTTCTGCGAGGTAATCGACCAGCGCCGGCAGCGTGGCGAGGGCGACATGATTGACCTGGCCGGGCACCAGTTCCAGCACGTGGTAGTGCTGCTGGACCTGAATCAGGTAGCGATGATTGAGTTTGCTCAACAGCAGGTTCTGCGCGGTGTCGAGGATCTCTTCAACCCGCTGGGCGATGAACTGCGCGCGGTTGTGGCAGAAGCACCGAACCCGCAACGTGGGTTGTTGTAGCCCGCCGGGCAGGTTGTTGAGGTAATCGCGCACGCAGTCGAGCAGCGCGTGAGGGCCGTCGAAGCGGCTGACCAGCACTTCGTTCCAACTGTTGAGTGTGACCTGATCCAGGGTCAGTACCAGGTTTTCCCGGACGCCGGCGTAACTCAGGGAATCGGTGCGCTCGGTGGTCATCAGGATGTTCAGGTCGCGGTGGTGCTTGAGTGGATCGACGCCTACGTTCACCAGAATCAGCACTTCGCTCGGCACGCTGGCGCGCAGTAACGGTTCTTCGGCGACGGTCGTCAGCGGCAGGACGATGCTCTGTTGCAGGCTGCCGAGCAGGTTGAACAGTTCGAACTCGCTCAGGTCGCTGGTGCCGGGATGCAAGGCCAGGCGAGTGCTGCTGTCGATCACGCCGTTGCGGTGACACCAGGTCAGCAGTTCCAGCAAGTGGCGGCTGCGCTTGATCGGTGCGAAATGCTCCCATTCGAGGGCCGTCAGGCTGCCGTTGTACAAACCCCACTGAGTTTGACCCAATTCTTTTTTGTTCGGCGCGTGCACCAGCGTGAGGGTGTCTTCGGCCAGATCCGGGGCGATGCCAGGGTTGATGAACTCGACTTTGTCGGCTTTGCGCTCGAAAGCTGCGTACAGCCGTCGACCCAGCACGTTGAGGTCGCGCTTGTTGATCAGGCTGACGGTTTGTTCGGTGCGGGCGAACTGGGTCAGGAAGCGATAGCTGTAATTGAGCTCCTTGACCAAGGCCCTGCGTTCAGAACCGACCTGGCGGACTTTCCACTGGCTGCGGCTGTCGAGCAGGGCCAGTTGACGATGATCCCACTGCCATTCGTGGGCCAGGCGTTTGAGCAACGAACGCTGCCAGCTCTGCGTGCGACTGCTGCTGCCGGTGAGTTTGCGATTGACCTTCAGGTATAACGCCCGGCGTACCAGCTCCAGGCGTTCCGGCTCGCCACGGGCGGTCAGGTATTCCTCGATACGCCGGTAAACCACGACGTATGGATCCAGCTCGTCAAGGTCAAGCCGATTGGCAAACACCGCTTGCTTGAAGCGCAGGCTCAGGCAATGGACCTTGGGGTGTTCGCTGGCGTAGACCTCGATCAGCAGCAGTTTGAGGACCGATTTGTAAGGCGACTCGATGCCCTTGAACAACTGCCAGAGCCCGGCACCGATAAATTCGCCAGGCGGGATATGGGCCAGATGCCCTAGGTCGAGGGTTTCATCGGCACGGATGAAGCGCTTGGACATCAGCGTGTGGGTGTAACGGTCGTAGCTCGCTTCTTCGTAGACGGGCACCAGCCACCAGATGGGCGTGCGTCCGGCCAGCCAGATCGCGGTGCGATAAAACTCATCAAGCAGCAGATAGTGCTGGGTGGTGCCGCAGTCTTCCGAGCTCAGTTGGGTATCACGTTCGCCGCGTACGAAACGGGTCGGGTCGATCAGGAAGTAATGCGCCTCGGCGCCCTGGCTGGCAGCCCAGGTTTCGAGAAGCTGGCATTTTTTGCGCAGTTCAGTGAGCTCGCTTTCGCTCAAGTCCGGCCCGTGGCAGACCCACACGTCCATGTCGCTTTGGTCGGCCTGGGCGAGGGTGCCGAGGCTGCCCATCAGGAACAGGCCGTGAATCGGTCGCGGCGGATTGCTGCCATGGCGAGGCTTATAGGAAAACGAGCGGGTCAGGCGCTGGGCTTCGGCGAGGGTGTTGGCGTCGGGTTCGTAATTCGACAGCCCGGCCGGCGTGCTGCCCGAAACGTACCCTGGCAACAGCGGGTGATTGACGTGAAAAAACAGCGGCAACAAGCTCAGCACCGCTTGCTGGCGGGTCGACAACCCTTCCATGGCGCGGGCCATACGGCCTTCATTGAGCTTCAGAAAACGTGCGCGCAGCTGGCTGAGAACCTTGCGGTCGATTCCCTCGTCCAGATCGGGGCGGATTTCATGGGTGCGGGTCATGTCAGCTCAAACCGGCTCGCGGGGCTCAGACGTGATTGTCTGCGGATGAGGGGCAGTTTAGCGCCTCGGCTCCAGGACTTTTAAGCTGATTTTGTTTTTCCGGCGTCAGTTTTTTATCGCGGGGCGACGGCTGGCAACAGGGCAGGTAACGAAATGTGCCCGCGGAAATCCCGTAGCAGGGGTTTCCGTGGGCGCTACGGTAATGCTCAGGCAGTTTCCCGGACGTTGAGAATGGTCAGAACGGTTTGCACATTTTGCGCGGCATCACGACCGAGGCTGGTCAGATAACCACCATCTGGCTGGGTGATCAATTCTTTGTCGAACAGTCTTTGGGCGGCGGCAATGGCTTTCGGGGCAGCGGTCTGATGAATTTTCAAACCTTCCTGGGAACTGTCCAGGTTGAAGAGTGCGAGGATTTCCAGTTCGGCAACCAACTCAGGGGTAAGCGACATAAGGACTCCAGACTTTCTAGGAATTGGACGACAGCGTCCCTAAGGTGATCCCACTCGGGCGGCATGTCCAGTGCTCGCGACAGGGTTTTTTCGCCTTGGGCAGCATTCCCCGGTGGGTGGTGCGGCAGCGGGGTGGGTTCAGTGTAGTCAGGGGCTGGAGGAAGGCGGGAGCGATTGGTGACAATTTGTGTTGGAGCCGATTCTGTGGCGAGGGAGTGGCCGTCTGTGGCGAGGGGATTTATCGAAACGTCGCACCGCCCCGTTCGGCTGCGAAGCAGTCGTAAACCATTACACACGGTATACCTGATACACCGAGTGCTATGGTTTTGGGGCGGCTTCGCCGCCCAACGGGGCGGTGCGACGTTTCGCTAAATCCCCTCGCCACAGGGGGCCTGCGGAATTACTTCTTTTCCGGCGGCAACTCTGGCAATGCACGCAACGCGGCTTCGTACCATTCGGTATTGAACGCGCGGTCTTCTTCGAGGATCGCGTCGATTTCCACTGCCAGAACGTGGGCCATCAGATTGAGGATTTCTTCACGTTCGTAACCCACCAATGTCAGCTTGTTGAAGGTCGCTTTGGCGGCGGGCGGGTTGTCGCTTTCGATCTGGTTTTCGATGGCTTCGACCAAGGTGTTTTCGGCGAATTCTTCTTCGTCGATCTCGATATCTGTTGGCTCGCTCATGGCAGGCTCCTCAAGTTAAGGCGGCCAGTTTACCTGCATTCAGCGCTGTGATGCTGCTGGCAAGAAACGTCGCGGCATTCTATAAAAGGCACCTGCCAACCCCGCACGGCCTGGAGGCTATGTGATGCTCAAGCTTTATGGATTTTCCGTCAGCAACTACTACAACATGGTCAAGCTGGCGCTGCTCGAGAAGGGACTGCCGTTTGAAGAGGTGCTGTTTCACCCGGGGCCGAGCCCCGAGGCATTAGCCATCAGCCCGCGCGGGAAGGTGCCGGTGCTGGGTGTCGAGCAGGGCTTCATCAACGAAACCAGTGTGATTCTCGAATACCTCGAACAAAGCCAGAAAGGCACGCCGCTGTTGCCGAGCGATCCCTATGAGCGGTCGCAGGTCCTGGCATTGGCCAAGGAAATCGAGCTGTACATCGAATTGCCGGGGCGTGCCTGCTATGCCGAAGCATTTTTCGGCATGACGGTGCCGGATGCGATCAAGGACAAGACCAAAGCCGAGTTGCTGCTGGGGTTTGCCTCACTGGGCAGGCACGGCAAGTTCGCCCCTTATGTGGCAGGTGATAGCCTGAGCATTGCGGATTTGTATTTCCTCTACAGCGTGCCGCTGGCCTGTGCGGTGGCGCAGAAGCTGTTTGACCTGGATTTGCTGGCTGAGATGCCGGCAGCCAAGGCGCTGCTGGAGCGTCTGGGGCAAAATCCGAATGTGCAGCGGATTGCGAAGGACAAGGAAGCGGCGATGCCAGCGTTTTTGGCGATGGTCGCGTCCAAGAAGTAGGTTTTTGCAGCGTTCTTGCGAATGTCATCGCGGGCAAGCCTTGCTCCTGCGGATCACGCGAATCCGTAGGAGCAAGGCTTGCCCGCGATGCTTTTAGCGGCTGGCGAGTAACGCCTGGCCGCGAACCACAGCCTTCTTGACCTGTGCCGGCGCAGTTCCGCCGATGTGGTCACGGGCATTCACCGAGCCTTCCAGGGTCAGCACGGCGAACACGTCCTGATCGATCTGATCGCTGAACTTACGCAACTCTTCCAGGCTCATTTCCGCCAGGTCTTTACCGCTTTCCACGCCGTACTTCACGGCATGGCCAACGATTTCGTGGCAGTCACGGAACGGCAGACCACGACGTACCAGGTAGTCGGCCAGGTCGGTGGCGGTGGAGAAGCCACGCAGGGCGGCTTCACGCATCATCGCGTGCTTGGGTTTGATCGCCGGGATCATGTCGGCAAAGGCCCGCAGCGAGTCGCGCAACGTGTCGGCGGCGTCGAACAGTGGCTCTTTATCTTCCTGGTTGTCCTTGTTGTAGGCCAGGGGCTGGCCTTTCATCAGGGTCAGCAGGCCCATCAGTGCGCCGAATACGCGACCGGTCTTGCCACGTACCAGCTCCGGGACGTCCGGGTTTTTCTTTTGCGGCATGATCGAGCTGCCGGTGCAGAAACGGTCCGGCAGATCGATGAACTGGAACTGCGCGCTGGTCCACAGCACCAGCTCTTCGGAGAAGCGCGACAAGTGCATCATCGCGATGCTTGCGGCCGAGCAGAACTCGATGGCGAAGTCACGATCGGACACGTTGTCCAGCGAGTTACCGCCCACAGCGTCGAAGCCCAGCAGTTGAGCGGTGTATTCGCGGTCGATCGGGTAGGTGGTACCGGCCAGTGCGGCACTGCCCAGCGGCATGCGGTTGGTACGCTTGCGGCAGTCGACCAGGCGTTCGTAGTCGCGGCTGAGCATTTCGAACCAGGCCAGCATGTGATGCCCGAAGGTCACTGGCTGCGCGGTTTGCAGGTGAGTGAAGCCCGGCATGATGCTGCCGGCTTCGCGCTCGGCCTGTTCCAGCAAGCCTTTTTGCAGGCGGGTGATTTCGCTCAGGATCAGGTCGATCTCGTCACGCAGCCACAGGCGGATGTCGGTGGCGACCTGGTCGTTACGGCTGCGACCGGTGTGCAGCTTTTTACCGGTGACGCCGATGCGGTCGGTCAGACGCGCCTCGATGTTCATGTGCACGTCTTCGAGGTCGATGCGCCAGTCGAACTGGCCAGCCTCGATTTCACCCTGGATGGTCTTCAGGCCATCAGTGATGCTGTCGCGCTCGGCATCGGTCAGCACGCCGACCTTGGCCAGCATCGTGGCGTGAGCGATCGAGCCCATGATGTCGTGGCGATACAGGCGCTGGTCGAAAGTGACGGAGGCGGTGAAGCGGGCGACGAAGGCGTCGACGGGTTCACTGAAGCGGCCGCCCCAGGACTGATTGGTCTTGTCAGTGCTCATGAATTCGCTCGTGTCGGCTGAAGAAAGATGGCGTAGAAAGCTGTCGCGGATAATAACAGGGTTGCCAATCCTGTCGCTGACACTGGTCGATACGTTTTTTTCTCAGGTGGCGGCCCATACTCGAATCAGCGCCGAGGGGATTTGCGCAACGATATTTTTCAATTGAGCAATATCGTGCCGGCAACCGTCTACAGTTGGACAGTAGGATCAGCGCACTTCCAGACGCTGCAGCTGACTATAAGAAGAGGGGGTGTTCATATTGTGTATCAACAAACCCTACGGTGATGCCTCGCCAATGCGGGCCAGGACCGCCAAACGCACGACAGATGAAAATTTAGCCGTCGGTCGGGCGGCACTTTTTGGCCCTCGCGCTAGTCTTAGCGTGGATCGCGGTGACGGACGTCACTTCACCTGTCTACGCTATCCTTGTGCGAGACTCACGCAGGAATCCAGCGCAATATGAATGTCCTGATCGTTGATGACGAACCCCTTGCCCGCGAGCGCCTGAGCCGAATGGTTGGCGAACTCGAGGGATACAGTGTCCTGGAGCCTAGCGCCACGAACGGCGATGAAGCGTTGGCTCTGATCGACAGCCACAAACCCGATATCGTGCTGCTCGATATCGGCATGCCGGGCCTCGATGGCTTGCAAGTGGCTGCACGATTGTGCGAACGCGAAACCCCGCCCGCCGTGGTGTTTTGCACAGGCCCCGATGAATTTGCCGTGGAAGCCTTACAGGCCAGCGCCGTAGGCTATCTGGTGAAACCTGTGCGTACAGAACAATTACATGAAGCGTTGAAAAAAGCCGAGCGGCCCAATCGTGTCCAGCTCGCGGCCCTGACCCGTCCCGCCGCCGAAAGTGGCAGCGGCCCGCGCAGCCACATCAGCGCCCGTACCCGTAAAGGCATCGAGCTGATCCCGTTGGGTCAGGTGGTGTACTTCATTGCGGATCACAAATACGTGACCTTGCGCCACGAAGGCGGCGAAGTGCTGCTGGATGAGCCGCTCAAGGCCCTTGAAGATGAATTTGGCGATCGCTTCGTGCGAATCCACCGCAACGCGCTGGTCGCCCGCGAGCGCATCGAACGTCTGCAACGCACGCCTCTGGGGCATTTTCAGCTGTTCCTCAAAGGCTTGAACGGCGACGCCCTGATCGTCAGCCGACGGCATGTGGCCGGCGTGCGCAAGATGATGCAACAGCTTTAATCCGCCATTTACGGGCGGGTTTCATCCCGATTGCTGGATGTCTGAGGCCAGGGAGGCCACGCGGTTTCTGATACAAGTCAAAGTGGATTTGGCTGAGCTGTTATTATCCGCCGTATCTATTCAGTACGGATTGATCCATGTCCTCTCGCGAAATCCGCATCGCCACCCGTAAAAGTGCACTCGCCCTGTGGCAGGCCGAATACGTCAAAGCCCGTCTGGAAGAGGCCCATCCGGGTCTGCTCGTGACGTTGGTGCCCATGGTCAGTCGCGGTGACAAGTTGCTCGACTCGCCACTGTCGAAAATCGGCGGCAAGGGCCTGTTCGTCAAAGAACTGGAAACCGCGCTGCTGGAAAACGAAGCCGACATCGCGGTGCACTCGATGAAAGACGTGCCGATGGACTTCCCTGAAGGCCTCGGTCTGTTTTGCATCTGCGAGCGCGAAGACCCGCGCGATGCATTCGTCTCCAACGCCTACACCAGCCTGGACGAATTGCCGCAAGGCAGCATCGTCGGCACCTCCAGCCTGCGCCGTCAGGCCCAGTTGCTGACCCGTCGTCCGGACCTGGAAATTCGCTTCCTGCGCGGCAACGTCAACACGCGCCTGGCCAAGCTCGATGCAGGCGAATACGACGCGATTATCCTCGCTGCCGCCGGCCTGATTCGTCTGGGCTTTGAAGATCGCATCACCTCGGCCATCAGCGTCGACGACAGTCTGCCGGCCGGTGGCCAAGGCGCGGTGGGTATCGAATGCCGCAGCGTCGACAGCGAAATTCACGCGCTGTTGGCACCGCTGCACCATCAGGACACCGCCACCCGCGTGACCGCCGAACGTGCTCTCAACAAACATTTGAATGGCGGCTGCCAAGTGCCGATCGCCTGCTATGCCGTGCTTGAAGGCGAGCAGATCTGGTTGCGGGGTCTTGTCGGTGATCCGAACGGCGGTCTGCTGCTCAGCGCCGAGGCTCGTGCGCCACGAAGCGACGCCGAAGCCTTGGGCGTGCAAGTGGCTGAAGACCTGCTGAGTCAAGGCGCCAACGACATTCTGAAAGCAGTCTACGGCGAGGCAGGTCACGAGTGACGGGTTGGCGCCTGCTGCTGACGCGTCCCGCGGATGAGTCGGCGGCGCTGAGCAGTCTTTTGGCCGAAAAGGGGATTTTCAGCAGCAGTTTGCCGCTTTTGGAGATCGAGCCGATTCCTGCCTCTGACACAATGCGCGAGATGATTCAGGGGCTGGATCGCTATAGTGCGGTGATCGTGGTCAGTAAGCCGGCCGCCAGAATTGCCGTGGATCTGCTCGACAGGTATCGGCCGCAACCCCCTCGTTTGAAGTGGTTCAGCGTGGGCGCCGCCACCGCGCAGATCCTCGAGGATCGCGGGTTGGACATCAGCTTTCCGGTGGAGGGCGATGACAGCGAAGCCTTGCTTGAACTTCCTCAGTTGCGCGAGGCAATCGCGCGGCCCGGTCCGCGCGTGCTGATCATGCGTGGGGAGGGCGGGCGTGAGTTGCTGGCTGAGCGTTTGCGCGAGCTTGGTGCTAGTGTCGAGTATCTGGAGTTGTACCGCCGCGACCTGCCGCCGTACCCGCCGGCAGCGCTGCCTGACCGGATCGAAGCGGAACGCTTGAACGGGCTGGTGGTCAGCAGTGGACAGGGTTTTGAGCACCTGTATCAATTGGCCGGCGATGCCTGGCCGCAATTGGCGCGGTTGCCGTTGTTTGTTCCAAGCCCCAGGGTTGCCGAGCTGGCACGTGCCGCCGGGGCCCAAACAGTTGTGGATTGTCGTGGCGCCAGTGCCGCGGCTTTGCTGACGGCGTTGCGGGAGCATCCCGGACCCGTTCTCTAATGCAAAGGATGGATACGTGAGCGAAACAGCCTTGCCTAAAGATGACGTCAAGCCAGTGCTCGATGCACCGGTTGAAGCACCGGTTGAAACCGGGCCACCTGCTGCAGTGCAGCGCCGAGGCAATGGGCTGGCAATCGTCGCGCTGTTGCTGGGCGCTGCCGGTGTCGCCGTGGGCGGTTGGGGAGTCTGGCAGGTGCGTCACCTGCAAGCCAATACTCAACTGCAGTTGAGTCAGGTCCAGGCATTGAACGATCAGGCACAGGACCTGAAGCTCAATGAACAACGCCTGACTGCTCGCCTGGAACAAATGCCTGCCGCCGCCGAGCTAGACGCGCGCAGTCGTTTGGTCATTCAACTTCAAGGCGATCAGCAACGCCTGAATCAACGTCTGGAGACGGTTCTCGGCGCCAGCCGCAAGGATTGGCGTCTGGCCGAGGCCGAGCACCTGTTGCGTCTGGCCAGCCTGCGTCTTTCCGCGTTGCAGGACATCAGCAGTGCCCAGGCTTTGGTGCAGGGCGCCGATGAGATTCTGCGCGAACAGAACGATCCGGGTTCCTTTGCCGCTCGCGAGCAAGTGGCCAAAACGCTGGTGGCATTGCGTAGCACCCAACAGCCGGATCGCACCGGTCTGTTCCTGCGGCTGGGGGCGCTGCGCGATCAGGTGATCAGCCTCACCGAGCTGGCACCCGAGTACAAGGACCGTGGCGAATCCCTGTTGGGTCTCACCGCTGATGGCGACGGCGCCAGTCGTTGGGCGCAATGGTGGGATCAGGTCTCGCGCTACATCCGCATCGACTTCAACGCCGACAAGAATGTGCGTCCGTTGCTGGCCGGGCAGAGCCTGAGCCAGGTGCGCCTGGCCCTGAGCCTGGCACTGGAGCAGGCGCAATGGGCCGCGCTCAATGGCCAGGCCGCGGTTTATACCCAGGCGCTGGCCGAAGCGCGGGACGTGCTCAAGGGCAACTTCAACCCGGACAACCCTCAGAGCAAAGTGATGCTTGAGCAGGTTGGCGAGTTGAGCAAGCAACCGGTCACCGTTGTCACGCCAGACCTGACCGGCACGCTGAGTGCAGTTCAAGGGTATCTGGAGCGGCGTAACGTCAACGCCGAGGACTCGATCAAACCGATGGCCAAACCTGCCGCGGACACCATTCAGGAGGCGACGCCATGAAACGCCTCTATGTGATCGTGTTCCTGGTGATCGCCGCTGCTGCCGCGCTCGGGCTGGCGATTGCCGAGCATTCCGGTTACGTGCTGGTCGCCTATAAAAGCTTCCGTTACGAGTCTAGTCTGTGGGCAACCCTGGCGTTGGTCGCCGTGCTCTGGCTGGTGTTCTGGGGCATCAAGGCGTTGATCGAATTGGTGACGACCTCCAGCGGCGTGGTCAATCCCTGGTCGCGGCGCAATCGCAGTCGCCGGGTGCAGGTGGCGATTGAACACGGTCAGCTGGATCTGGCCGAAGGTCGCTGGGCCAGTGCGCAGCGCCATCTGCATCGGGCTGCGGAAGCCGAGCGCCAGCCTCTGCTTTACTACCTCGGTGCCGCCAGGGCCGCGAACGAACAAGGTCAATACGAGGAAAGCGACAACCTGCTGGAGCGCGCACTTGAGCGACAGCCCCAGGCAGAGTTGGCGATTGCCCTGAGCCACGCGCAATTACAGACCGACCGCGGCGATACCGACGGCGCCCTGGTGACCCTGCAAGCCATGCGCGAGCGTCATCCTCATAACGTCCAGACCTTGCGCCAGTTGCAGCGCTTGCACCAACAGCGGGGCGACTGGTCGGCCGTGATTCGTCTGCTGCCGGAGCTGCGCAAGGATAAGGTCCTGCCACCGGCCGAACTGGCCGAACTGGAACGCCGGGCCTGGGGTGAGAACCTGTCCCTGGCGGCGCATCGGGAAGAAGACGGGACGTTCGGCTTGCAATCGCTCAATCGCGCCTGGCAGCAGTTGACCTCAGCTCAGCGTCAGGAACCGCAACTGGTGCTCGCTTATGCCGAGCAACTTCGGCAACTGGGTGCTCAGGTCGAGGCCGAAGAGATCCTGCGGACGGCGCTCAAGCGCAACTATGACAGTCATCTGGCGCGCCTCTATGGACTCGTTCGCGGCAGCGATCCGGCACGTCAACTGCACACGGCCGAGGGTTGGCTCAAGGATCATCCGGCCGATCCGAGCCTGCTGCTGACTTTGGGGCGCTTGTGTCTGCAAAGCAGCCTTTGGGGCAAGGCCCGGGACTATCTGGAAAGCAGCCTGCGAGTGCAGCGCAACCCGGAAGCCTGTGCGGAACTGGCGCGGCTGCTGGCGCAGCTGGGTGACACAGAACGCAGCAATCAGTTGTTCCAGGAGGGCTTGGTCTTGCTGGACGAGCGCTTGCTGGCGGCACCGTTGCCGGTTCCTGTTCACGCTTGAAGAGTGGATGACGGGTCGCTCGAAGGAGCGATCCAGTCGCCTGCAAACTGTCGGAATTTTACCTTTATAGTCCATCAACGGCATAGTCCTACAGAGGACTACACCTAATCCTCTCGTTCCTGTCGGGAATTCCCTACACTTCTGTTGAAGTGTCCCCGCTGGCCTGCCTTGAAAGGCTGCAGCGCTTTCCTCTACCGTAACTGCCTGTCTCTACTGTTACGGAAATGCCATGTCTTTGGCCTGCTCACGCTCCTTGTTTTTCATGGCTTTCATTGCAGGTGCCCTGGTCCTGGGCGTGTCTTATTACCTGGAATATGCGGTCGGCCTCAAGCCTTGCGGGTTGTGCCTGTTGCAGCGCTTTTGCCTCGCATTGCTCACGGGTATCTGCCTGGTGGCTTCGGTGCATGGGCCGGGCCGCTTTGGCTCTTTCCTGTATTGGATGCTCGGGCTGTTTTGCAGTCTGGCGGGTACGGTCACGGCGTGGCGGCAGGTAGTGCTGCAGAGCGATCCAACGCATCGGCTGATGACGTGCCCGCCTGATCTGGCTGTTCAGTACGAGGACATGCCCTGGTTTTGCCAAGTGACACAGATGTTTAAAGGGGAGGCAGAGTGCGCGGAGATTTCCTGGACACTGTTCGACCTGAGCATTCCTGAGTGGAGCCTGCTGCTCTTCATGGCGATGACGATTTTAGGTATTTACCAGTTGCTGCGACTTGTCTGGAAAGCCTGTCTGCGACCGCTCAGCGGCGGTTCGTCGCACCGGGTGGTGGCGGGTGATTAAACACTTGTATGAACTTTATCTCCTGCGTACCTTGAAGCCATTGTCGCGCGGGCATAATCTGGCCCGCACGTGTCATTGGAATTGTGTTGCTCGAATGACGCTCTGCCTGGCCGATACTTGACCTTCAAGTGTGGCGACGGGTGTAGGGCAGCATGACCCACAAGGGAAGAGAGATCACCATGCTCGAAAGTTGTCAGAATGCTCAGGAACGTTGGGGTGGAGTGCATCTGCTGATCGATCGCTGGTTGCAGGAGCGTCACGAGCTGGTTCGGGCCTATGATGCTCTCGGCGCCAAGCCTGAGGCACTGGGTGAGAACCGTAAGCCGTTGCAGGAATTCTGCGGCGTGCTGGTCGATTACGTGTCTGCCGGGCACTTCGAGATCTACGAACAGCTGACCGGCGAAGCCAAAGCGTTTGGTGATACCCGCGGGCTCGAGCTGGCCGAGACCATCTACCCTCGTATCGACGTCATCACCGAGAAGCTGCTTGCGTTCAACGACCTGTGTGATGCAGGTCAATGCGTGGCAGAGAAATTCAAAGAGCTCGGTGGCCTGTTGCACGAGCGCTTCGAACTGGAAGACTGCCTGATCGAAGTGCTGCACACCGCTCACAAGGAAGAGGACCCGGTTCAGGCCTGAACCCCCTTCCTGCAAGACCTCCAAAAACGGTGCGCTATGCGCGCCGTTTTTCATTTCCGGTATTCAGCCTGTGGCACCGCGCAGTTCGACTTCGAATACCAGCGGTGTGAAGGGCGCAATCAGGTCGCCGGCACCCTCGGCGCCATAGGCTTCGGCTGATGGAATCACCAGGCGCCATTTCGCACCGACCGGCATTTGCTGCAACGCGCTGCGCCAGCCGCTGATCACGCTGTCGAGACTGAACCACTGCGGCTGACTGTTCTGATCGAACACCGTGCCGTCGGGAAGGCGACCGATATATAGCACCTGGACTTTGCCGTTGGGGCCAGCTTTGGCACCCGTGCCTGGCGCCAACTCCGTTAGCAATATTCCATCGGCCAGCTCACGAACGCCCGGTCTGGCTTTTTCCTCGGCGAGAAAAGCCTGCTCTTTTTCGAGTGCGATTTCGCTTTGCGGCGTGCTCGGTTGCAAGGCGATCTGGGCTTCGTGCTCGGCAAGAATCTGTTCGATCTGCTCATCTTTCAGCGCCAGGGGTTTGCCTTGATAGGCTTGTTGCAAGCCTTGGATCAGCGCCTGAAGTTGCAGATCGGGAACCTCCTGGCGCAGGCGTTCGCCGAGACTTGCGCCCAGGCTGTAAGAGAGATCATGAGTGTCATTTTCTTTGGTTTTTTCGGCGGCCTGGGCCACGGAAAAAAACACGCACAGTGATAAAAAAAGGTAGCGCGACATGGGCACTCTCCGACCTGAGGTGCGGGGGATTATGCCAGTGTGAATGCGCTCGACGGTGAACTGGTTTTGCGCAAGCGCAGAAGAATTTCAATCCGTTGCAACGTCGCGCTTTGGATACTGTCAAGATGCCCTAGCGGCGGTAGCAGCAGAGGTCTAGTATGAGCCGCACCCACGTCAGCCAGGAGGTAAACCATGTCGGCCACCAAGAAGCCTGTAAATACTCCGTTGCACTTACTCCAACAACTCTCGGGCAGCTTGCTCGAGCATCTGGAAAACGCTTGCTCCCAAGCCTTGGCTGATGCTGAAAAACTGCTCGCCAAACTGGAAAAGCAACGCGGAAAAGCACAAGAAAAACTGCACAAGTCCCGTACCAAATTGCAGGACGCTGCGGCGGCCGGCAAGGCCAAGGCACAAGCCAAAGCCAAGGGCGCGGTGAAGGAGCTTGAGGACTTGCTCGATGCCCTCAAGGATCGTCAATCCGAAACTCGCAGCTACATTCTGCAACTCAAGCGCGATGCTCAAGAAAGCCTGAAACTGGCCCAGGGCGTCGGTCGTGTACAAGAGGCTGTCGGCAAGGCGTTGTCCCTGCGTTCGGCCAAGCCTGCTGCGGCTCCTGCCAAGAAAGCCGCTGCCAAACCGGCTGCTGCAAAAGCACCGGCCAAGCCTGCCGCCAAACCGGCTGCTGCAAAAGCACCGGCCAAGCCTGCCGCCAAACCGACTGCCAAAGCACCGGTGAAAGCCGCAGCAAAACCAGCAGCAAAACCTGCGGCGAGAAAACCAGTCGCTGCCAGCGCTGCGAAACCGGCTGCAAAAACAGCCGCCGCCAAACCTGCCGCCAAGCCAGCCGCTGCCAAAACAGCTGCCGCTAAACCGGCTGCAAGAACCGCTGCTGCTAAACCGGCGGTGGCGAAAACTGCAGCGGCGAAAGCAGCTGCCAAACCGGCCGCAAAACCAACGGCTAGAACTGCCGCTGCGAAACCTGCTGCCAAGCCTGCCGCGAAATCAGTCGCGACTAAAACAGCTGCCAAGCCAGCTGCAAAAACTGCAGCCAAACCGGCTGCCAAAACTGCTGCCGCAAAACCTGCTGTAGCGAAACCAGCAGCCAAACCTGCCGCTGCCAAACCGGCTGCAAAACCAGCGGTGAAAAAACCTGTTGCCGCCAAGCCGGCCACCGCGCCAGTTGCCAAGCCAGCCAACCCGGTTCCGGCGGCAACGTCTGCTTTAGCAGCAGCTACCTCGACAACGCCGCCAGCGCCAACGCCGGCCGCCGCATCGATCGCAGCAACCACCCCAACCAGCGCTTCCTAAGTGCCGGTTGCCGCGACGCGCAGCTGATGCAGCGCGTCGCGGTCCAGGTGGACGGCGCCTGCCGTCACACCTACCAGCCAGGCCGCTAGATCGACCGCGTCACCCTGCGGCCAACTTTGCGCCGTTCTCTCCAGTCGCAACAACAGATGTCGCTCGGCTTCCAGTTCGAGTGCCTTCACTCGCTCGCGCAAGGCATTCAGTTCGCCATCGACGGCGGCGACGACTTTCCAATTCACCCGCAAGGCTCGCAGCGGTTGCACCACGTCTGCGTCCCACGGCTCGGCCACGCTACGCAGTTGCTGCAATCGGTGTTCGTTACAGGCGACGCCACGTTCTCCCAGCCACAGCCCGCAGAGCAGCAAGCACACATTGATACCCGCCGACTGCAATTGCAGGCATGCGGGTTCAACGCCGGGACGGGCGTAAGTACTAAGGGAAAAGCTCCACAGGTCAGAGGACATAGTGCTACTCGCGCCAGTTGCGAGCGAAGCTGGTAGACTCCGCCGCCATTATGATTCGACTTCAGAACCTGACTTTACAGCGTGGCCCGCAACGTCTGCTAGAAGACGCCGAGCTGACCCTGCACGCCGGCCACAAAGCCGGCCTCATCGGTGCCAATGGCGCCGGCAAATCGAGCCTGTTCGCCTTGCTTCTGGGTGATCTGCACCCGGATTCGGGTGATTGCTTCTTGCCGGCGGACTGGCGCATCGCCCACATGCGCCAGGAGATCGACACCCTCGATCGGGTGGCGGTCGACTATGTGCTCGATGGCGACCTGCGCCTGCGCGAGGTGCAACGCGACCTCGCGGCAGCCGAAGCGGCCCATGACGGTACCGCTCAGGCCCGCCTGCACTCGGAACTCGACAGCGCCGACGGTTACACCGCCGATGCCCGGGCCCGAAAACTGCTGGCCGGCCTTGGGTTCACCAATGAACAGATGGATCGCCAGGTAGGAGATTTCTCTGGTGGTTGGCGGATGCGTCTGAACCTGGCGCAGGCTTTGATGTGCCCCTCGGACTTGTTGTTGCTCGACGAACCGACCAACCACTTGGACCTCGACGCCATCATCTGGCTCGAAGAATGGCTCAAAAGCTATCCTGGCACCTTGATGCTGATTTCCCACGACCGGGACTTCCTCGATGCCGTGGTCGATCACGTGGCCCACGTCGATCAGCGCAAGATCACCCTGTATCGCGGTGGTTACAGCGCCTTCGAACGCGCTCGCGCCGAACGTCTGGCCCAGCAACAGCAGGCCTACGAGAAGCAACAGGCGCAACGTGCGCACATGGAAAGCTACATCGCCCGCTTCAAGGCCCAGGCCACCAAGGCCCGTCAGGCCCAGAGCCGGATCAAGGCGCTGGAGCGGATGGAAGAACTGTCCGCCGCCCACGTCGATTCGCCATTCGATTTCGTTTTCCGCGAATCAGTGAAAATCTCCAGCCCGTTGATTGACCTCTCCGATGCCCGACTGGGTTACGGCGAGCGAGCCGTGCTGGAGAAGGTCAAGCTGCAACTGACCCCCGGTGCGCGAATCGGTTTGCTTGGCCCGAACGGTGCCGGTAAATCGACCCTGATCAAAAACCTTGCCGGTGAACTCGAGCCGTTGTCCGGCCGACTGACCCGTGGCGAGAACACCGTCGTTGGCTACTTCGCCCAGCATCAGCTGGACTCACTCGACTCCAAGGCCAGCCCGCTGCTGCACATGCAGCGCCTGGCGCCGACCGAGCGCGAGCAGACGCTGCGCGATTTCCTCGGTGGATTCGACTTCCGCGGTGCGCGTATCGATGAGCCGGTGCTGAACTTCTCCGGTGGCGAAAAGGCCCGTCTGGCGCTGGCATTGATCGCCTGGGGCCGACCGAACCTGTTGCTGCTCGACGAACCGACCAACCACCTGGACCTGGAAATGCGCCTGGCGCTGACCATGGCCCTGCAGGAATTCAGTGGCGCGGTACTGGTGGTCTCCCATGATCGCCATTTGCTCAAAAGCACCACCGACAATTTCTATCTGGTGGCGGACGGCAAGGTCGAGGAGTTCGACGGCGACCTGGAAGACTACACCCGTTGGCTGGTGGACTACCGTCAGCGCAATGCCCCGGTCAGCAATACGCCGGTCAATCCGGACAAGACCGACAAGAAGGCCCAGCGCCAGGCGGCGGCCGCGTTGCGTCAGCAACTGGCACCGCACAAGCGCGAGGCTGACAAGCTCGAAGCCGAACTGGGCAAGCTGCACGAGAAACTGGCGAAGATCGATACCAGCCTCGGCGACAGCGACATTTACGAGCCGGCGCGCAAAAACGATTTGCGAGATCTGCTGGCCGAGCAGGCCAAGCTGAAGGTCCGTGAAGCCGAGCTGGAAGAAGCCTGGATGGAAGCGCTGGAGTTGCTGGAAAGCATGCAGGCGGAGCTGGAGGCTCTGTCTTGATGGAAGCGTTCAAGCTGCCATTGGCTGCCGTGTGGATTGAGCCTCTGTGGCTCTTTGGGCAAATCCTGCTGATCTTGTTGGCGGGCTACATCGCTCAGCGCTTCGTGGCCAAATGCCTGACGCGTCTGGGCGAGCGCTATCCGTTGCCACCACAGTTGCTGATGCCGCTACGTGGTGGTTTGCGCTGGCTGATCATGGGCAGCGCGCTGATCTTCGTCCTGGAACGCCTCGGCGTTTCGGCTACGGTGCTCTGGACCGCGTTGTCCGGGTTTGTCGCGGTAGCGGCAGTGGCGTTCTTCGCCATGTGGAGCGTGCTCTCGAATCTGTTGTGCGCCATCCTGATCTTCACCGTCGGCCCATTTCGGATCGGTGATGTGGTCGAGTTGGTGGACACCACCGACAAGCCCGGCGTCAAAGGCCGGGTTGTTGCGATTAATCTGCTCTACACCACGCTGATTGAAGCGGAAGAACTTGGCACCGGCAGTGCCATGGTGCAAGTGCCCAATAGCCTGTTCTTCCAGCGCTCGGTTCGACGCTGGCGCGGCAGCGATGTATTCCCTTCCAACGGTTTTGAAAAGTAAGCCTTCTGTTGCCTGACATACCGCTTTCGCGAGCAAGCCCGCTCCCACAGGGGATCTGCGGCGAACACAAATCAAATGTGGGAGCGGGCTTGCTCGCGAAGGGGGCCTCAAGCCATAAACGCTGGTCGGCAGTCCACTCTGTCCTGCAAAAAAATCGGTAGTCATCGGCCCAAAGCCGCATTAGCTTAGACGTCTGTCACGAGTCTGAGTCGAGGTGTGCGATGGTGCTTCAAACATGGCTGGCGTTTTTTGCCGCCTGCTGGGTGATCAGCCTGTCTCCCGGTGCCGGCGCCATTGCGTCGATGTCCAGCGGTCTGCGATACGGTTTCTGGCGCGGTTATTGGAACGCCCTGGGCCTGCAACTGGGTCTGGCGTTACAGATTGCGATTGTCGCCGCCGGTGTCGGTGCAATCCTCGCGGCGTCGGCCAGCGCTTTCTACGCGATCAAATGGTTTGGCGTGGCCTATCTGGTTTACCTGGCAGTCAAGCAATGGCGTGCGCTGCCCCATGACATGAGCGACGACGCGGCCGTCCGGCAAATCGGCAAGCCGCTGGCGCTGGTGTTCCGGGGTTTCCTGGTGAACGTCAGCAACCCCAAGGCGTTGGTGTTCATGCTCGCGGTGCTGCCGCAATTCATTGATCCACATGCGCCGCTGGTGGCGCAGTACCTGATCCTCGGTGTGACCATGATCTGCGTCGACCTGATCGTCATGGCCGGCTACACCGGACTGGCATCGAAGGTGCTGCGGATGTTGCGCACGCCCAAGCAGCAGAGACGCATGAACCGCACGTTTGCCGGGCTGTTCATTGGTGCGGCGGCATTCATGGCGACCCTTCGCAAAGCAGTGGTGTAAAACCGCCAGGCACAAAAAAGGCGACCTTTTCAGGTCGCCTTTTTTATTTGTCGCTGTCCCGTCCTGAACAAGGTTTACACCTTCTGATCTGTTTTTCAGGGCTAGACACGCTGACTTTGCACGCTGTCGTGCAGGAAATACCAACAAAGCTTGAGTGAAACGCATTGGGAGTGAACAATGTGTTACTTCGTATTTCCATTTGAGATTCGTTCATGATTGCCTCCTCCCGCTTTCTGGCATGGCTAGTGCTGCCTGTTATTGCGTTTTGCAGCTTCAACGCGCTGGCCGAAACGGCGGAAGGCGCGCCAAAGGCGCTGCATTTGCTCGATTACATTGGCGCCGATTACCCGGTAACGGTCCAGGCCGGCAAGGTCATTGATGAGTCGGAATACCGCGAACAATTGGAGTTTCTCGGGGTTCTGCAAGACCTGATCAGCGGATTGCCGGCCAGGCCCGAACGCGCGGAGCTGGAGCAGGGCGTCAGCGACTTGCGCAGTGCAATCTCTGCGCGCAAAGACGGTGCGGACGTCGCCCGTCAGGCGCGGCAACTTGGGGCGAAGCTGGCGGTGGCTTATGAAGTCAGTCAGGCTCCAGTGATTACCCCCGACCCGAGCCGTGGTGCGCCGCTGTACGCACAGCAATGCTCGGTGTGCCACGGCGACGCGGGCGCCGGTGATGGCCCGGCGGGCGTCGGCATGGCGCCGCCGCCAGCCAATCTGCGTGATGCGGCGCGCCTGGATCACCTGAGCCTCTACGCGATCTACAGCACTCTGGGCCTCGGTGTCGAAGGCACCGACATGCCGGCCTTCGCCGATCAGCTGGACGATCGTCAGCGTTGGGACCTGGCAACCTACATCGCCAGCTTCAGCGCCGATCCGGCTGCTGCAAAAGCCGAGAAGACCTACAACATCGCCGACCTGGCCCGTCAGACTCCCGCAGAAGTGCAAATCGCCGAGGGGCCGCAAGCGGCGGCGACCTTCCGTGCGCAGCGAGCGCAACCGCCGCAGGTCAAGCGTGGTCCGGCACAGTTGCTCGACTACACCGCCGCGACCCTGGACAAGAGCATCGCGGCCTACCGTGCCGGTGATCACGATCAGGCCTATGACCTGTCGGTGGCGGCTTATCTTGAGGGCTTCGAACTGGTCGAAAGTTCTCTGGATAACGTCGATGCCAACGTGCGCAAAGACACTGAGAAATCGCTGATGGCTTACCGGCAGTCGTTGCAGGACGGTTTGCCGGTGGCTCAGGTCCAGCAGCGTCTGGACGCGGCCAAGGCCAAATTGAAGGAATCCGCCGGCCTGCTGGGCAGCGATGGCTTGAGTTGGTCCCTGAGCTACCTCTCCGGTTTGTTGATTCTGTTGCGCGAAGGCCTGGAAGCGATTCTGGTGTTGGCGGCAATCCTCGCGTTCCTGCGCAATACCGGCCAAGAATCGGCGGTGCGCAGCGTCAACGTCGGTTGGGGCTTGGCGCTGCTGGCCGGTCTGGGGACCTGGGCGCTGGCAGCGTATGTGATCGATGTCAGCGGTTCGCAACGGGAATTGCTGGAAGGTGCGACGGCGTTGTTCGCTGCCGTCATGGTGCTTTGGCTCGGTGTGTGGATGCATGATCGTCGTCACGCGGCGGCCTGGCAGGATTACATCAAGAGCAGCCTGGTAGGCGGCGGTGGGCGTTTCGGGTTTGCGACGCTGGCGTTCTTTTCGGTGTATCGCGAACTGTTTGAAGTGATTCTGTTCTACGAGACCCTGTGGTTGCAGGCAGGTCCAGCGGGCCATAACGCGGTACTGGCGGGTGGTGCGACGGCGTTGGTTTTGTTGGTGGGTCTGGCCTGGGTGATCCTGCGCGGTTCGGCGAAATTGCCGCTGTCGTTGTTCTTCAGTATCAACGCCGGTCTGTTGTGCGCGTTGTCGGTGGTGTTTGCCGGGCATGGCGTGAAGGCGTTGCAGGAAGCCGGGATTTTCGGCACTCGGCCGGTGCCGTTCTTTGACTTCGACTGGCTGGGGATCCACGCTGACGCGTATTCGCTGAGTGCGCAGGCGGTGGCGATCATTGCGATCATCGTGTTGTACAGCCGTAGCCGGATAGCTGAGAAGCGGCGGGTGCAGGTTTCTTAACAGCATTCGCTGCGCTCACAATCGCGAGCAGGCTCGCTCCCACAGGAATTGCGTACAACCTGTGGGAGCGAGCCTGCTCGCGATGCTTTTAACGGAGGAAAAAACTATGCGTGTGTGGATCGATGCCGACGCCTGCCCGCGGGCGGCCAAGGATCTGGTAGTGAAGTTCGCCCTCAAGCGCCAGTTCGAAGTGGTGCTGGTGGCCGGCCAGCCGCAGATCAAACCGGGCTTGGCCCTGGTGAAGCTGATCGTGGTGCCAAGCGGTCCAGATGCCGCCGACGACTATCTGGTGGAACACGCGGTCCCCGGAGAATTGGTGATCTGCAGCGATGTGCCGCTGGCCGACCGTCTGGTGAAAAAGGGCGTTGCGGCGCTGGATCCACGGGGTAAAGAGTTCGATGCGCAGAACATGGGCGATCGGTTGGCAGTGCGTAACCTGTTTACCGATCTACGTGAGCAGGGGCAGATGAGCGGCGGGCCAGCGCCATTTGGTGAGCGCGAGAAGCAGGCGTTTGCCAATGCGCTGGACCGGATACTCACGCGGTTATCGCGCAAGTCTTAAGCATGACGGCGGTCCCTGTGGGAGCGAGCCTGCTCGCGATGGGGTCGGCACATTCAACATTGATGTCGACGGTTAGGCCGCTATCGCGAGCAGGCTCACTCCCACACTGAACGGTGTCAGGCGTCGTCTTCGTGGGTTAGTTCGAGCACGCGGTCTACCAGTTTGTTGATGCCTGACGCTGCCTCGCTGATCGATTGCGCCAGCATGTACGCCGGGGTGCTGACCAGTTTGCGCGCCTTGTCTTCAACGATGTCTGTTACCGCGCAGTCGGCGTGGGTAGCGCCCATCTTGTTCATGGCGGCGGCAGTATCGGCATCGTTGCCGATGGTGCAGGTCACGCCCGGTCCATAGATCTTCGCCGCGAGTGCCGGCGAGATGCAGATCAGCCCGACCGGCTTGCCGGCCTCGGCGAACGCTTCGGTCAACGCCAGGACGTCAGGTTGAACGCTGCATCCGGCGCCTTCGACGGCAAAGTTCGACAGGTTCTTGGCCGATCCAAATCCGCCGGGAACGATCAGCGCATCAAAGTCTTCCACGTCCGCTTCGCGGATATCCTTGATGTTGCCCCGGGCGATCCGCGCCGATTCAACTAGTACGTTGCGCGACTCGGGCATTTCTTCGCCGGTCAGGTGATTGATCACATGCAACTGCGCAATGTTCGGTGCGAAACACTGCACCTGAGCCCCTCGTTGGTCCAGACGCAGCAGAGTGATCACGCTTTCGTGGATCTCGGCGCCGTCGTACACGCCACAGCCGGACAGGATCACTGCAATTTTTTTGCTCATGGGCTTTTCTCCAGATTCATGGCGTTAAATGTCCACTAATTTGTCACTCGTTGCCATAGGGTTAAATCGCGGCTACACCTAGGATCTGTCCTCAAGATTCCGATCAGGACGCGTCATGGACTTCATTCTGTATGCGGTGCCGTTTTTCTTTGTGCTGATTGCCGTCGAACTGCTGGCCGACCGTTGGCGCGGGGTGAGCAATTATCGAGTGGCGGACGCGATCAACAGCATGAGCACCGGCGTGCTGTCGACCACCACCGGGCTGTTGACCAAAGGCGTCGGCCTGGTGACGTATGCGTTTGCCCTCAAGCACCTGGCACTGGTCGAACTCTCGGCTGACAGCATCTGGGTCTGGGTATTCGCCTTCGTCCTCTACGACTTCTGCTACTACTGGCTGCATCGCATGGGCCACGAACGCAACATCCTCTGGGCGGCGCATTCGGTGCATCACCAGAGTGAGGACTACAACCTGTCCACGGCGCTGCGCCAGACCAGTACCGGCTTCCTGTTGAGCTGGATTTTCTATCTGCCGATGGCCGTGCTCGGCGTGCCGCTGCTGGTGTTCATCAGCGTCGCCTCGCTGAACTTGCTGTACCAATTCTGGGTGCATACCAAACACATTCCCAAGCTCGGCTGGTTCGAGTGGTTCTTTGTCACGCCGTCCAATCATCGGGCCCACCATGCACAGAACGCTCTCTACATGGATCGCAACTACGGCGGGGTGTTCATTATTTGGGACCGTCTATTTGGCTCGTTCCAGGAAGAGGACGATAACGAGCCGGTGATTTTCGGCGTGACCACGCCGCTGGCGAGCTGGAATCCGTTGTGGGCGAACGTGCAGTTCTACGCACAGCTGTGGGATGACGCGCGGCGTGCGCAAAGCAAATGGGACAAGCTGCGCATCTGGTTCATGCGCACCGGTTGGCGGCCGGCGGATGTGGCGGCCAGGTACCCGATGAACAAGCCCGACCTGAGTCAGTTCCGTAAATTCGAGGTGCCGCTGGACGGGCGTCAGCAGCTTTACGTCGTGTTGCAGTTCTGCGTCTACATCGCCCTGGGCAGCTACTTGATGAACCTGGAGCAGGATTTGCCAACCGCCGCGCTGGTGCTCGGCTGGAGTGCCGTGGCGCTGGGTTTGTTTACGTTGGGCGTGGCCCTGGAGAATCGCCCGTGGGCGCTGAAGCTTGAGCTGCTGCGCCTGGCGTCGAATGTGCCGCTGGTGTGGCTGGCGCCGGTCGTTGAGCTGTGGCCGGCCAGCGCGGCGGGCTGGGTCGGCCTGCTGAGTTACAGCCTGCTCAGTGGTATTGGTCTCTACTGTTGCAGAAACCGTTTCACTCGACTGGCGTCGTAGGTTCGTTGGTTTTGGCTTGTTCAGCTTTCAAGGCCTGCTCGTCGGCGTAGATCTTTTTCGCCAGACGGGCGTTCTTGAAGCGTCGGCGCAGCCACAAGCAAAAGCCCAGTATCAGCAGGGCGCCGAGCACCCACAGCTCGTACTTCTTGACGCTGCCGAGCATGCCTTCGAGTACTGCACCGAAGTGGTAGGCGGCGGCAGCCAGCGCCGCGGCCCAGATCGCGGCCCCAATCCCGTTGAGCAGCAGATAACGTCCTGGCGGATAGCCCGACAGGCCGATCGCCACCGGCATCACCGTGCGCAGGCCATAGACAAAGCGGAAGCTCAGTACCCAGATGTCCGGGTGCCTGCGGATGTGTTCCAGCGCCCGATCACCCATCAATTGCCAGCGCGGTTTGCGCGCCAGCAACTTGCGGCCGTGCTTGCGTCCAAGGAAATACCACAGCTGATCGCCGGCATAACTGCCGAGGAACGCCACGATCATGACCACTTTGAGGTCCATGTATCCGCGGAACGCGAGGAAGCCTGCGAGCACCAGAATGGTTTCGCCTTCGAAAAACGTGCCGAGAAAGAGGGCGAAGTAGCCGAATTCCTGAAGAAATTGTTGGAGCATTGTCTGGATGCTGGCGAAATGAACGCGCAGCCTAACCCTTCGTGATCATTCATGAAAGTGTCCAAATGTGTCTCGACGTGAACATTTCCTACAAGGACAATGGAATGCGGCTACGTGTCACAGGGCTAAGCACAACTGTCATGTCTTCGTCATAATGGCCGCTTATAACTGTCACGCTCGCCCGCCAGCGCGGGCTCAGGAGTCTGCCGTGAGCTTTACCCCCGCCAACCGTCTGTTTCCAGCAACCCGCCTGCGTCGCAATCGCCGTGATGATTTTTCGCGTCGACTGGTCCGTGAAAACGTTCTGACCGTCGACGATCTGATCCTGCCGGTGTTCGTGCTGGACGGTGAAAACCGTCGCGAAGCGGTGGCGTCGATGCCGGGCGTCGAGCGCCTGACCATCGATCTGTTGCTTGAAGAAGCGGCCAAGTGGGTCGAGCTGGGGATTCCGGCATTGGCGCTGTTCCCGGTGACGCCGCCGCAGCTCAAGTCTCTGGACGCCGCCGAAGCCTGGAACCCCAACGGCATTGCCCAGCGCGCCACCCGCGCCCTGCGTGACCGGTTCCCGGAGTTGGGTGTGATCACTGACGTCGCCCTGGACCCGTTCACCACTCATGGCCAGGACGGTATCCTCGACGAAGAAGGCTACGTGCAGAACGACATCACCGTCGACGCACTGGTCAAGCAGGCGCTGTCCCACGCCGAAGCCGGCGCTCAGGTGGTGGCCCCGTCGGACATGATGGACGGTCGCATCCAGGCGATCCGCGAAGCGCTGGAGCTGGCCGATCACGTCAACGTGCGGATCATGGCCTACTCGGCGAAGTACGCCAGCGCCTATTACGGCCCGTTCCGCGATGCGGTCGGTTCGGCGCTGAACCTGGGCAAGGCCAACAAGGCTTCCTATCAAATGGACCCGGCCAACAGCAACGAAGCCTTGCACGAAGTGGCGGCGGACTTGTCAGAAGGCGCGGACATGGTCATGGTCAAGCCAGGCATGCCGTATCTGGACATCCTCTACCGGGTCAAAGAAGAATTTAAAGTGCCGACCTTTGTTTATCAGGTCAGCGGTGAATATGCCATGCACATGGCGGCGATCCAGAATGGCTGGTTGAGCGAAGGGGTTATCCTCGAATCCCTGACCGCTTTTAAACGTGCAGGCGCTGATGGCATCCTGACTTACTTTGCCGTCCGTGCTGCTCAATTGTTACGAGAGCAAAAATAGCCCTCCCAGGAACATTCGATGAATACCGAAGTGCTCACTGAAGTTGCCGTAAAAGATGCTCAACCTGTGATGGAGCAAATCGCCGAAACCCCGCCGGAACTGGAGCCTGCTCCACCTGCGGTGGTGGCCGAGCCCGTAATAGCGGCGCCAGCGATTGCCATTCCCGGCCTGGATGACAGCAGCCTGTACATCCATCGCGAGCTCTCGCAACTGCAGTTCAACATCCGCGTGCTGGAGCAGGCGCTGGATGAGTCCTACCCGTTGCTGGAGCGGCTGAAGTTTCTGCTGATCTTCTCCAGCAACCTGGACGAGTTCTTCGAGATTCGGGTGGCCGGCCTGAAGAAACAGATCACGTTCGCCCGCGAACAGGCCGGCGCCGATGGCTTGCAACCGCATCAGGCCCTGGCCCGCATCAGCGAATTGGTACACGGTCACGTCGACCGCCAGTACGCGATCCTCAACGACATTCTGTTGCCGGAACTGGAGAAACATCAGGTCCGCTTCATCCGCCGGCGTCACTGGACCACCAAGATCAAAACCTGGGTGCGCCGCTATTTCCGCGACGAGATCGCGCCGATCATTACCCCGATCGGCCTCGACCCGACGCATCCGTTCCCATTGTTGGTGAACAAGAGCCTGAACTTCATCGTCGAGCTCGAAGGTATCGACGCCTTCGGCCGCGATTCCGGTCTGGCGATCATCCCGGCGCCACGTTTGCTGCCGCGCGTCATCAAGTTGCCGGAAGAAGTGGGCGGCGCTGGCGATAATTACGTGTTCCTGTCGTCGATGATCCATGCGCACGCCGATGACCTGTTTCAGGGCATGAAGGTCAAGGGCTGCTACCAGTTCCGCCTGACCCGAAACGCCGACCTCGCCGTCGACACCGAAGATGTGGAAGACCTGGCCCGCGCCCTGCGCGGCGAGTTGTTCTCCCGTCGCTACGGTGACGCGGTGCGTCTGGAAGTGGCCGACACGTGCCCGAAACACCTGTCCGACTACTTGCTCAAGCAGTTCAACCTGCACGAGACCGAGCTGTACCAGGTCAACGGTCCGGTCAACCTGACCCGCCTGTTCAGCATTACTGGTCTGGACAGTCAGCGAGCGCTGCAATACACGCCGTTCACCCCGCAGATCCCGAAACTGCTGCAAAACAGCGAGAACATCTTCAGCGTGATCAGCAAGCAGGACATTCTGCTGCTGCACCCGTTCGAGTCCTTCACCCCGGTGGTCGACCTGCTGCGCCAGGCGGCCAAGGACCCGCATGTATTGGCGGTTCGTCAGACCCTGTACCGCTCCGGCGCCAACTCGGAAATCGTCGATGCGTTGGTCGATGCGGCGCGTAACGGCAAGGAAGTCACTGCGGTGATCGAATTGCGTGCGCGGTTCGACGAAGAGTCCAACCTGCAACTGGCCAGCCGTCTGCAAGCGGCCGGTGCGGTGGTGATTTACGGCGTGGTCGGCTTCAAGACCCACGCCAAGATGATGCTGATCTTGCGTCGTGAGGCGGGCGAGATTGTCCGTTACGCCCACTTGGGGACCGGCAACTACCACGCGGCCAACGCCCGTCTGTACACCGACTACAGCTTGCTGACCTCGGATGACGCCTTGTGCGAAGACGTCGGCAAACTGTTCAGCCAGCTGATCGGCATGGGTAAAACCCTGCGCATGAAGAAGCTGCTGCACGCGCCGTTCACGTTGAAGAAGGGCATGCTCGACATGATTGCCCGGGAGACCCAGTTCGCCCTCGACGGCAAACCGGCGCACATCATCGCCAAGTTCAACTCGCTGACCGATCCGAAGATCATCCGCGCGCTGTACAAGGCCAGTCAGTCCGGGGTGCGTATCGATCTGGTGGTGCGCGGCATGTGCTGCCTGCGTCCGGGCATTGCCGGGGTTTCCCACAACATCCACGTGCGCTCGATCATCGGGCGTTTCCTGGAGCACACCCGGGTCTTCTACTTCCTCAATGGCGGCGAAGAGCAGATGTTCCTGTCCAGCGCCGACTGGATGGAGCGCAACCTCGACAAGCGCGTCGAGACTTGCTTCCCGGTCGAGGGCAAGAAGCTGATCATGCGGGTCAAGAAAGAGCTGGAGCTGTATCTCACCGATAACACTCACAGCTGGAGCCTGCAGGCGGACGGTCGTTACATCCGCAACACGCCGACCGGCAACCAGAACCCGCGCAGCGCGCAGGCGACTTTGCTGGAGCGTTTGGGCAGCCCGATCCTCGCCGTTCGTTAACACACGTACCCTTGTGGGAGCGGGCTTGCTCGCGAATGCAGTGTGTCAGTCGACATCAATATTGACTGACACACTGCATTCGCG
>NZ_JAHBDP010000060.1:0-92709 GCF_019956495.1 Pseudomonas sp. BF-B-26
GGTTGTAAGGGGGGAAGCGGAGGATCTGGCGGTTCCGGCGGCAATGCCGTTACTTCCGGCGGCGAAAATGAGCGCTCCAAACAATAAGACTTTACATTAAAGGGAGGCGAGGTCTTTCCGCCCTCATATGGAAAGACCTCGACAGGGAAAGCCATGAAGCTCAGCATACAAAACTACAATCTACTGAATTTCAACAGTGATAGCGTCGTCATTTCTCAAAAAGGTGTGTCGCGCGTAAAGTCACCTTCACTACTAGAGGTAATTAGAAGGCTAAACAATCGAAGCAGCATAACTGACAATGAGCTTTTGGGCTTATTCAGCGAATACAACCTAGATCAAGAAGAAGCATACCAATCCCTTGAAGGCATCATCGACATACAAACAGAGAAAGATGCTTTTTATTTTAAAACAATCATAGTAGCTCATGACTGGGATGACACCGCACAATTTGAATCGCTCTTGCTGGATGAACTGCCCAGTTCGACAAGTGTCTGCAAAATATCTGAATTGGCACAGAGAATAACTGTAGATTCTTGCAGCTATATTATATTGGCTTGTAAAAATTACGAGTATAACGACTTAAAGAAAATCTATTTCCAGATCACATCCAATCACCCTGAAAGCGCAGTTAGCATCTGCTATTCGAATGGAGACAACTATGTAATAGGTCAACCTTACTTTCCGAAAATAGGAAACCCTTGTCATTTCTGCTCGATAGACAGGTTGATTAATCATGAGACGTACAAACCAAGCAAAAATACTTGGTCGAGCCTTTTGAACTTTTGCCGAAGTAAACATATACCCATTCCGACACCACACTATTCCTTATACCAGAAATGTTTGATTATTGGCGCAATTGTACAAAAAGTAAAACTCATAACGGGTTCAAATGGAATCTGCCGATTCCAAGACAACATACTTCAGGAAACCACCCTATCTCTTAGCAATGGAAATGTATCAGAATCATCAATTTCACACTGGTGCATGTGTGACTGTTTAAGGGTCAGCACATGAAGAACATCCCGCATGACTATTACCTTAGGTTTCTGGATTCTGTTGTCCACGAGCAAGTCTTGGACTTTCACAACAAAGGAAACTATATAATTCACGAGGCTTTCAAAAACTCAACCGCTCTGCATTTCATTGATGCCAAATATCTGACTGCACTGACAGGAAATGAACTCAAGCTTTATCCAGACTTAGATATAAGCCTGCCTTTGAAAACAACCGAAGAATCTGGCTGCTTATATCGAAATGATTCGTGCGAGTCATTCATCAACCAAAATATAGATTTCAGCACAATAGAAAAACTAGTAAATCCGCTAACCGCAAAAAATATAAACAACTATAAACGAGGATACCCAAGTGGCGGAGCCCTTTATCCAATAGAAGTATTTGTTTGCTCGTTAATGGATGATGAGTCAACCTGGCCATGTCCAGAAAAAATTCTGCATTTGTTGCCTCAATCTGCAAAATTCGAAATTATGCAGGATACGGCATGTACAAAAGAACTACGTTCCGCAATTCTTTCAGCTCCGGGCAATATTGGTTCGCCTAGCGTTGCAATTATCTACGCCGCCTATCTGCCAAAGACAATGTTTAAGTATAGATATCGCGGATACCGTTTAGCTCTCATGGAGGCAGGATCAATGTATATGTTGATAGAGTTACAGGCAAAAAAACTTAAATTACGAAGCCGTCTATGGTCGGCTTACACAGATACGATGGTATGCAAAGCAATTGGATTGAATCCAGCGGTCTTTCTTCCTCTATGCGTACATTTTGTAGGTCAAACAGAATGAACATTTACAATCAAAATAATTATTCATCGCTACCGAACTCGATTATATATCAGCCATCGTGTCTGACTTCTATGCCAATGTCAGCAGAAACTGATGATTCATGGGGGAACGGTGGGTCGGGCATTGGCGCCGGATCCGAAGCGATACGAGCCGCGTTAGGCGAATATTTTGAAAGACGACATTTTTATATGGAAGTCATGCCTGACAAGACCGGCAATCTTGGTTTTTCTATGTCCGAAGCAGAAAGCAAAGACTTTTGCAAGGCGCTCCACCAAACATGTGAAGGAAATAAATTACTGGATGATATCTGGAACCATAAATTCCAATTATCTGAAGTTTACCGAGCTAGCGATCTTTCACAGTGCCATGTGCCAACTGCCTGTATATCGTTGAGTAGGCATAAAATTGAAAATGACAGCACAATATACCCTTTACGAGATACATGTGGTTGCAGCTTCCACTGGGATCCCATGATCGCCATATTTGGTTCGTTAAAGGAGCAACTTGAAAGGCAATTCCTGACAAAATTCTGGCTTACAAAGAAATGCCGAACAATAGTCCCTATAAATATAGCGATCGCCAAATTAAATAATGCACACTCAGCGAAGCTGTATCAGCATCTCGCACTGGCTGGGGATACGACCGTTATCGATATTTCTGACCCGCGGTTCCCTGGCGCTTGCGTGCTCATCGTTTATGGAAGCGCAGCCGACAATAGGCATGTCAAATACTGCGCGGGAATGGCATATACGGCCAGTTTTGAAGAGGCGCTGGACAAATCGATTCGTGAGCTATGGCAAACATTTCGATTTATAGATTTATTCTGCGCCACCAATAGCGAGCACAAAGAAATTGAAGATCCCTATCTAAAATATTTTCTAAGCTGCAATAATTATCGAACCTACCAAGAGATAACCACAACACTACAATCTCATGAGAAGGTGCCACATCACAAAGAACGTTTTGATGCTCCCGGCCTGTTAAAAACGCTCGAAACCCAAGGTATTAATGGCTTTATCTATATAAAACCTATAGCAATTGAAAACTCCAACTATTTTGCTAGCAAGTACTTATCGCCCGATTTGTTTTTACACATGAACAGCTCACAAAATATAAATATTCGTAACCGCTACTCAGATTCATTCTTCCATGAAGTCGATGACACCCGTAAAAAATTCATGGTTCCATTTCCCTGAAGAGAACAAATCATGTCAGACAACAAAGTTAAACGCGCGATTGAGCTTAGCTTTATTTTCATAAAAGAACAAATCAAGGAGCCAACTGCTTTTTTTTGGACCATTTTATCTCCTGCCGCATTATTTTATCTACTAAACTACTCTAGAGGAAACACACCACCATACAGCTCTGATTACATTGCAGCCACATCTTGGTTTTATGCTTATATTTCCTCAAGTGTAGCTTTTTTCGGATTCTCATTTTATATAATTGGCCGAAGGGAAAGTGGATTTATTAGATCGTTCATATACAAGTTTGAAGCACGAATTGTGTTCCTGCTAGGACAGTTTTTTGCGTACTCTCTCATATCGATACTTTATTGCATGGCGTTTTACTGCCTGACACGACCTGCGTTTGGATCATTATCTATTGAAGAGATATTTATTATTGCTGGCAGATTCTATCTTTGCTTTCTTCTATTCAGCATACCAGGGCTTTTATTAACACTGCCACCCATCACATTCCAAAATGCAAATACTTTTTATTCAATCGCTTCATTCTCGATGCTAATTCTTGGGATCTATGGGGCTAGTTCCTCGTCGGAAGTCTCAAGCATCATCCGAAGTACAAACCCTTTAGCCATGGCAAACGATATCATCTTACAAGGAATGACGAATAACAGAGCACTGACATTTATAATAGTTATATTATTTTTAAGCACTCTACTATCAACTCTACGTCTCTTGAGAATAAATCCAGTATGGAGTAGATATTAATGAACTCACTAACGGTTACTAACCTTTCCTTCAGCTACATGAAGAACCCCATATTCGCCAATGCTTCAATTGCCGTGCATTCAGGTTCCATCACAGGGCTGCTCGGCCCAAACGGCAGTGGGAAAACCACTTTTTTTGATATTCTGTGCGGACTAACAAACATAAAAAAAACCGAAATAGTTAACACATTCAAAAACCAGGTGTATTTATCTCAATCCCTCAGCACTCCACATTCTCTGCGTATGTTTGATATTTTCAGAATGACCACCCTCCTATGCTCGTCAGAAACGCTGAGCCAACAGAAAGCACTTGAGAAACTTCAAGCGTGGAGCCCTGAGATTATCGAGCGTTACACTGAAATATGGAACAAGAAATCTTCGATCTGCAGTTATGGTGAAAAGCGGTGGTTCTTCACGTTGACTTTGCTTGCTCTAAATGCAGACCTGGTTATCTTGGACGAACCAAGCGCAGGAGTTGACGCAGAGTTTCGTCACTATATATGGAAGTGCCTGAGAGGTGCTGCACGAGAAGGTGTGGCCATCTTAGTCTCGTCACATAATATCGAAGAGATCGCCGCTAATTGCGATCGCTTCTACATGATAAGTAACCGTACGTTTAAGCCTTTTCAGTCTGGAGATGAATTCAAAAAACATTACAGCGCCACTAGCCTTGACGAAGCATTCATCTGCGCGTCAGCAGCCAGAGAATACTTCTAGGAGAGCCAATCATACGAAAGCTTGATCTACCACCTTTCCGGCGTGTGATTTTTATCGAGTAATTTCACAATCCTCGGCATCACGCTGAATATCGCCAACGCCAGCAACGTACTGAGCACCGCCGTCGCTTCTCGTCCCAACCCGGCCGAGACGCCAATGGCGGCGGTCATCCACAACCCGGCGGCAGTGGTCAGGCCTTTCACATGGCCTTCATCGCCTTCCTGGTTTTTCAGGATGGTGCCGGCACCGAGAAAGCCGATCCCGGCGATCACACCCTGCATCACCCGGCTCATGGCATCGGCTTGCGAGCCGGACATTTGCGGCACCAGCACGAACAGCGCGGCGCCGAGGGCCACCAGCATGTGGGTGCGAACCCCGGCGGCCTTGCCCTTGTGCTCGCGTTCGAAACCGAGAATCCCGCCCAACATCGCAGCAATCAGTAAACGCACGGTAATGCGCGTCAGTTGTGAAGCGTCGCCAACGTCGGCGAACTCCGCTTGCAGGGTCACCCAAACCTCATGCCACCAGGCGTTCATGGTGTTGTCCTTATGAAGGATCGTTTCAGGGTGGACCGCGTCGACCATTAATCGGTTGCACAGAACGATGATCCTCGGCTGCGCCCTAACGCTTTAGATCCCGCAGAAAAAAGGACACCTTCATGACTGTGCGCATCGAAAGCCAGACCTGCTTCTTCATTACCGAGAACGGCGAAGAAATTCGTTTGTGTCCCGACGTCACCATCATTACCGACTCGGAAAAAGCCATGTCGGCGGTGGAGCTCAATGGCCAGCGCTTCTACATTACCGAAGCAGAAGCCGACGCATTGACCGTAGCAGGCGCAGTCGACGGGCGTAAGCATTTGAAGGCCACCGACAGTGGTTCGGTGATTTGACTGACCCGGATCAATAACCCCTGCAGACGCTTGATATAGGTGTCTGCGCCCCGCTGTAGCGGGTGCATCAACTTGTCGCAGGCAGCGGATCAATGGCCATCTGATCCGCTTTTTATTGCAATAGGTGAGTCTGTTATGCAAACAGATCGCCGCTCATAGTGCTCAGGCCTGATGGAGGCTGATGAGCGAAAGACCATGAGCGATAGAATCCCCGTCCGAATTGTTGAAAGTGCCCCGTCCGTTCAAAGCTATGAGCCTTCGCGTCCAAAGATGAAGGCCAAGTCCAGCGACAACCTGATCCACACCCGCAGCTTCACCGGTTTATTCCGCACCCTGCGCATGAGCGGCGCGGGGTTTCTATTTTTGCTGTTCTTCGGCACGGTGTGGTTGAACTGGGGCGGCCGCCAGGCGGTGCTCTGGGACCTTTCCGAAAGCAAATTCCATATTTTCGGCGCAACCTTCTGGCCGCAGGATTTCATCCTGCTGTCGGCGCTGCTGATCATTGCCGCGTTCGGCCTGTTTGCGATCACCGTGTTCGCCGGGCGAGTGTGGTGCGGTTACACCTGCCCACAGAGCTCCTGGACCTGGATCTTCATGTGGTGCGAGAAGCTCACCGAAGGCGAACGCAACCAGCGGATCAAGCTGCAAGCCGCGCCCTGGGGCCTGAACAAACTGGTCCGGCGCTCGGCCAAGCACACCTTGTGGCTGGCCATCAGCCTGTTGACCGGCCTGACCTTTGTCGGCTACTTCACCCCGATCCGGCCGCTGGCCGAAGAACTGCTGACCTTGCAAATGGGCGGCGTCAGCCTGTTCTGGGTGCTGTTCTTTACCGGCGCGACATACATCAACGCCGGTTGGCTGCGTGAAGCGGTGTGCATGCACATGTGTCCGTATGCGCGGTTCCAGAGCGTGATGTTCGACAAAGACACCCTGACCATCTCCTACGACGTGGCCCGTGGCGAAAACCGTGGCCCGCGCAAACGTGACGTGGCACCGGCAGAAGTCGGTCTCGGTGATTGCATCGACTGCCAGGTGTGTGTACAGGTCTGCCCGACCGGCATCGACATCCGCGACGGTTTGCAGATGGAATGCATCGGTTGCGCCGCGTGCATCGACGCCTGTGATTCGATCATGGACAAAATGGGCTACGCCCGCGGGCTGATCAGCTATACCTCCGAGCATCAATTGCAGGGTGGCAAGACTCATTGGTTGCGGCCGCGATTGATCGGCTACACCGCGGTCCTGCTGGTGATGATCGGTGCGCTTGCCCTGGCGCTGGTGGAGCGGCCGATGGTCTCGCTGGACGTGAGCAAGGACCGTGGCCTGTTCCGCGAGAACAGTCAGGGGCAGATCGAAAACATCTACAGCCTGAAAGTCATCAACAAGACCCAGCAACGTCAGGATTACCGTCTGACGCTGGTCAATGGCGACGGCTTCCAGTTGCAAGGCAAGACCGAACTGAGCCTGGCGCCGGGCGAGATTGTGGATGTGCCGGTGTCGGTGGCGATGACCACGGAACGGCCGAGCAGCAGTTCGCAGACGATCAGCTTCAAGATTGTCGACAGTGATGAGCCAGGGATTTATAGCGTGGCGAAGAGCCGGTTTGTTGCGCCGATGAATCGTTGATCCCTTAGACTGCGGTGCCCTGTGGAAAGCAGGCTCCCTGTGGCTAGGGGGCTCTTGTGGCGAGGGGATTTATCCCCGTTGGGCTGCGAAGCGGCCCCAAAATTTTACGGCTGCTGCGCAACCGAACGGGGATAAATCCCCTCGCCACAACAGCCTGCTAGCCACAAGGCCCCCTAGCCACAACAGCTAATTGAACCCATTCGATTGCGGGACTTAGATGAAACGCTACGAAAAATTCGCCGACGACATCGCTGAACTGATCCGCTCCGGCGTTCTCGGCCCCGGCCAGCGTGTGCCATCGGTGCGCTACGCCAGCCAGACTTACGGGGTCAGCCCCTCCACAGTGTTCCAGGCCTATTACCTGCTCGAACGCCGCGGCCTGATCCGCGCCCGCCCGCGTTCCGGCTACTTCGTCAACGCGCACGCGCCGAGTCCGTTCTCGGAGCCGGTGATCAGCAGCCAAGTCAACGAGTCCACCGAAGTCGACGTCAGCGAACTGGTGTTCTCGGTCCTCGATTCGATCAAGGACCCGAACACCGTGCCCTTCGGCTCAGCCTTCCCCAGCCCGACCCTGTTCCCGCTGCAGCGCCTGTCCCGCTCCCTGGCCAGCGCCGCGCGCGAGATGGACCCGCGCATGGTCGTCACCGACATGTCGCCGGGCAACCCGCAACTGCGTCGACAAATCGCCCTGCGCTACATGGTTGGCGGGCTGATGCTGCCCATGGAAGAGCTGCTGATCACCAACGGCGCGCTGGAAGCGCTGAACCTGTGCCTGCAAGCGGTCACCGAGCCCGGCGATCTGGTGGCCATCGAAGCCCCGGCGTTCTACGCGTGCCTGCAAATCCTCGAGCGGCTCAAGCTCAAAGCCGTGGAAATCCCGGTGCATCCGCGCGATGGCATCGACCTTGGCGTACTCGCGCAAACCCTGGCACGGCACCCGATCAAGGCTGTCTGGTGCATGACCAGCTTCCAGAACCCGATGGGCGCGACGATGCCCGAGGCGAAGAAGCAGGAACTGGTTGAGCTATTGCGCAGCCATCAGGTGCCGCTGATCGAAGACGACGTCTACGCCGAACTGTATTACGGCCAACAGGCGCCGAAACCGGCCAAGGCTTTTGATACCGAAGGGCTGGTGATGCACTGCGGTTCGTTCGCCAAAAGCCTGGCCCCCGGCTACCGCATCGGCTGGGTCGCCGCCGGGCGTTATGCGCAGAAGATCGAACGGTTGAAACTCATGACGTCGCTGTGTGCGTCGATGCCGGCCCAGGCGGCCATCGCCGATTACCTGCAACACGGCGGCTACGACCGGCACCTGCGAAAACTGCGTTACGCCCTGGAAGAACAGCAAAGCGCCATGCTCGCCGCCATCGCGCGCTACTTCCCGGCACAGACTCGCGTCAGCCAACCGGCCGGCGGCTACTTTTTGTGGCTGGAATTGCCACCGCAGATGGATTCGCTGAAGTTGTTTCAGATGGCGTTGGCGCAAGGAATCAGCATTGCGCCCGGGCCGATTTTTTCACCGACCCAGCGTTTCAGGAATTGTATCCGCCTGAACTACGGTAGCCCCTGGGATGAGACGGCCGAGAAGGCGATGGAGACGTTGGGGCGGATTGTGCGGTCGTTCTGAGGGTTTGGTGGCGTCACGACTGACGCCTTCGCGAGCAAGCCCGCTCCCACAATGGACGGTGTCGATCAGAAGGTTGTGAACGACACAAATCCTGTGGGAGCGGGCTTGCTCGCGAAGCGGCCAGATCAAACAGTGCAAATCTGAAGTATTAACGCCCGCCGCCGAGGTCAACAAAAGTCCCGGTCGCATAGGAAGCCTTGTCCGACAGCAACCACACAATCGCCTCAGCCACTTCTTCCGGACGCCCGCCCCGAGCCATCGGGATCGCCGACTCCAGCTTGCTGACCCGATCCGGGTCACCGCTCAACGCATGGAAATCGGTGTAGATGTAACCCGGGCGCACGGCGTTGACGCGGATGCCTTCGCCAGCCACTTCCTTGGACAGGCCGATGGTGAACGTATCCAGCGCACCTTTGGAGGCGGCGTAGTCGACGTATTCATTGGGCGCGCCCAGGCGTGAGGCCACCGAGGACACGTTAACGATGCTGCCACCCTGCCCGCCATGCTTGGGCGACATGCGCAGGATCGCGTGTTTGGAGCAGAGGATCGGCGCCAGGACGTTGGTCCTGAGGATCTTGAGAATACGGAACTCAGACATTTCATCGATCCGGGACTTCTGTCCGACGGTGCCGGCGTTGTTCACCAGTGCCGTGACCCGGCCCAACTCCGTGTCCACGCGATGGAACAGCGCGATCACTTCATCTTCGATGCTGACGTCAGCGCGCACCGCGATGGCTTGGGCGCCGAGGGCGCGGACTTGCTCCAGCACCGTTTGCGCAGCGGATTCGTCGGCCAGGTAGTTGATGCAGATCTTATAGCCTTGTTCGGCGGCCAACAGGGCTGTGGCGGCGCCGATACCACGGCTGCCGCCAGTGATGACGATGACTTTGTCCATGCGAAACTTCCCCCATACCAAGCGTTAGCGGTCGGGGCCAAGAATAACCGTCATCGCTGGCTTTTGCATGGGCTCACATCAATCACATCGTTCTCAACTCACCGCCAATTGCTCTGCACGCAGAATATCCACCATGAAGCGTTCAGCCGGCAGCGGGTGCCCGAGCAGGTAACCCTGAAGCGAATCACAACCGAGTTGCGTCAGGAAGTCTTGCTGCGAGTCGGTTTCCACCCCTTCGGCGACGATCCGCAACCCCAGTGCCTGGCCGAGGGCAACGATGGCGGAAACGATGGCGGCGTCATCGCTGTCACGCTCCAGATCGCGGACAAAACCACGATCGATCTTCAGTTCGTTGGCGGGCAAGCGCTTGAGGTACATCAAGCTCGAATAGCCGGTGCCAAAGTCGTCGATCGAAAGGTCGACACCCATTGTCGATAGTTCCTGAAGCACCGTCATGCTCGCATCGGCATCGCTCATGGCGGTAGTTTCGGTGATCTCGAGGGTCAGGCTGTTGGCCGGCAAATGGTGAGTGGCCAAGGCTTTGGCGACGCTCTGGACCAGGCCTGCGTGGCAGAACTGCAGGGCTGAAAGGTTCACCGCGATGCGCCAGTCGGTGTACCCGAGCACGTACCACTCGCGCATCTGGCGGCAGGCTTCGTTGAGCACCCATTCGCCAATCGGAATGATCAGCCCGGTCTTTTCCGCCAGTTCGATGAACTTGTCCGGGAGCAACATGCCCTGGGTCGGATGCTCCCAGCGCAGCAATGCCTCGGCACCGACCGGCCGGCCATTGTTGGCATCGAACTTGGGTTGGTAATAGAGACTGAATTGCTGCTGATCAAGAGCGATACGCAAGTCCTGCAGCAATTGCAGCTGTTTACGCGCGTTGCTGTTCATCGAAGCATCGAAGAAGCTGTAGCCGTTTTTGCCGGCGCCCTTGGCGTGATACATCGCCGCGTCGGCGTTCATCAGCAACTCTTCGGCGGTTTCACCGTTACCGGGATAAATCGCGATGCCGACACTGGCGGAAATCTGCAAGTCATGTTCGGCGACCCGGAATGAACGCGCGATCAGCCCGACCTGACGGGCCGCCAGGCTCAATGCGTCATTCTGTTCGCCGAGCTGCACCAGTAAAACGAACTCATCACCGCCGATCCGCGCCAGGGTGTCGTGGCTGCGCAAATCCTCGCGCAAGCGCAGACCGACTTCACGCAACAACAGATCGCCCATATGGTGACCGAAGGCATCGTTGACGGGTTTGAAACCGTCCAGATCGATGAACATCAACGCGAAACAACCGCCCTGCTCCTGCACCATGGACATCGCCTGATCGATGCGGTCAGCCAGCAACACGCGATTCGGCAGGCCGGTCAGGGTGTCATGCAAGGCCAGTTGAGTCAGTTCGCGGTTGGCCTCGGTCAATGAGTGGGCAAGGCTTGCGGTGCGGGCCTCAAGGCGCGCATCGAGGATCGAAGTCAACAAGGCAAGGCTCAACACTGCCAGGGTGGTGATCAGCACCAGATTGTCCAGGCCCTTGCCGTTCAGACCGCTGACGGCCGCGCCACAGAAGCTGCCCTCCGGGAAACGCGCCGCCGCCATGCCGGTGTAATGCATGCCGACGATCGCGAACCCCATGATCACCGCCGCACCGCCACGGATCAGGCCGACATAAGGCGTGTGCTGGCGCAGGCGGAAAGCGATCCATAACGCGGCGCCCGAGGCGGCTACGGCGATCAGCAGCGAAGCGCCGAACAGCGTCGGATCGTAATCGATACCCGGCTGCATGCGCATGGCGGCCATGCCGGTGTAGTGCATCGCGCTGATCCCGGAACCCATGACCAGCGCGCCGAATGCCAATTGCCAGGCTGGTAATTGTGGCTGGCTGACCAGCCACAGGGCAAAGCCGCAGGACAGGATGCCGGTCAGCAGTGACAGCAACGTGATGCCGACGTCGTAACCGAGGTCGATGGGCAATTTGAACGCGAGCATGCCGATGAAATGCATCGACCACACGCCAACCCCCATGGCAAAGGCGCCGCCCGCCGTCCATAGATGCACGGCCCGGCCCTTGGCCGTGGCGATGCGTTCGGTCAGGTCGAGCGCGGTATATGAGGCGAGAATCGCCACAAAAAGCGAGATGATGACCAGCGTGGGGGAATAGCTACCGATAAGCATGAGACTACTCGCGACAGCCCCTCCGTACTGCTTCCATTCTCGGGGGGCAAATCGGGCGATTGTACTGATTGCGCAAAAGAACGCACTGACAAAATAAGCAAATGGCCATCAAGCCGATGAAACGCTTGTTTGACACCCTGCCACAGGCTCGCAGCCCCTACTCTTTTTCGCTTACTTGCAATGCCCCATCCCAGCCACCGCCCAATGCCGCGATCAACTGCACGCTGGCAATCAACCGGCTCTGCAACAGGCTCAGCACGCTACGTTCATTGTTCAACGCTGTGGCCTGAACCACCACCACGCCCAGGTAAGCGATCACACCGGCCTTGTACTGGTTCTGGGTCAGGCGCAAGGATTCACGCGCCGCGTCCAGTGCTTCCTGGCGCACGCCCGCTTCGTCTTCCAGAACCTTGAGCTGCACCAGATAGTTTTCCACTTCACGGAAGCCATCGAGCACGGTCTGGCGGTACTTGGCCACGGTCTCGTCGTAGGCCGCTTCGCTGCGGTCAACTTCCGCGGAGCGCTGACCGCCGTCGAACAAGGTCATGGCCAATTGCGGTCCGACCGACCAGAAGCGGTTTGGCAAGCTGATCCAGTTGGCGTAGGTGCTGCTGCTATAGCCACCGTTCAGACTCAGGGTGAAGTCCGGGTAATAGGCCGCCTTGGCCACACCGATATTGGCATTAGCCGCCATCACCGAGCGTTCGGCGGAGGCGATGTCCGGGCGGCGCTCGAGCAATTGCGAAGGCAGGCTCAGCGGTATCTCGGGCAACGCGGGAATGTCTTTGGTTTCAGCCAGGCTGAACTCGGCCGGCGGTAGCCCGATCAGTACGGCGATGGCATTCTCGAATTGAGCACGCTGCCAGATCAGATCGACCCTGTCAGCCTGGGTGCTTTTAAGCTGAGTCTGGGCCTGCGCCACCGCATCCTTGCCGGAGACACCGGCGCGGTACTGGTTTTCAGTCATTGTCAGCGAGCGCTGATAGGCCTCGACCGTCGCTTCCAGCAGGCGTTTCTGCTCGTCGATCACCCGCAATTGCAGGTAGTTCTGCACCAGTTCCGACTGCTGGCTCAAGCGCATCGCCGCCAGATCGGCATAACTCGCCTCGGCGTTGGCGGTGTCAGCTTCAAGGCCTCGGCGCAACTTGCCCCAAACGTCGGCCTCCCAACTGACGCCGGCCTGTGCGGTGTAAGTGTCGCGAATCCCGCTGGAAGAACTGGTCAGGCTCGAACTGCTGCTGCCGGTGCCCTGGCTGGAGCGGTTTTTCCCGACGGTCAGGTCCACGGTCGGAAAAAACGCGCCACGGGCACTGCGCACCAAGGCCTGGGCCTGACGGTACTGGGCTTCGGACTGCGCGACGGTCTGGTTGGCACTGTTAAGTTTTTCGATCAGGCCATTGAGCTGCTGATCGCCATACAACTCCCACCAGGCGCCACGGGCCAGGGAATCGCTGGGGTTGGCCTGACGCCAGCCTGCCGCTTCCTTGTATTGCGCCGGTGCAGCCGCTTGCGGGCGCTGGTAATCCGGGCCGATGGCGCAGGCGCTGAGCATCGCGACGCACAGCGCCAGGCTCAACAAGCGCGAGCCTCGGGCCGTTACCAGCGGTGCAGCCAGAGTGATAAGCGAACGGTCAGTCATAGCGGAGTTTCCAGAGCAGCATCGGTACGCACCCCACGCCAGTGGTTGAAGCGATGGCGCAGTTTGTCGAGATAGAGGTAAACCACCGGGGTGGTGTAAAGGGTCAGCACCTGGCTGAAAACCAGTCCGCCAATGATCGTCAGGCCCAGTGGCTGACGCATTTCCGCACCTTCGGCGCGGCTCAGCAGCAACGGCAACGCGCCGAGGATCGCCGCCAGGGTGGTCATCAGAATCGGCCGCAGACGTTGCAGGCAAGCGCTGCGAATCGATTCCAGCGGCGCCATGCCCTGATGCCGCTCCAGCTGCAAGGCAAGGTCGATCATTAGAATGGCGTTTTTCTTCACCACGCCGATCAACAGGAACAGCCCGAGCAACGAGATCAGGCTGAACTCACCGCCCAGCGCATAGATCGACAGCAACGCGCCAACCCCGGCCGACGGCAAGGTCGAAAGAATGGTCAGCGGATGGATGTAGCTTTCATACAGCACACCGAGCACCAGATACACCGCCACCAGCGCTCCGAGAATCATCCACGGCTGGCTCTTCTGGGTCGCGGCAAAGGCGTCGGCAGTGCCGGCCATTTTCACGATCACGTCTTCCGGCATACCCAGTCTGGCGATAGCCCGCTCAATGGCCGCCGTGCCCTGCTCCACCGCCACGCCTTCGGCCATGTCGAAGGAAATGCTCTCGGAGGCGAATTGGCCTTCATGGCTGACGCGGTCGTCTTCCAGGCTGTTTTCGTAATGAGCGATGGTCGAGAGCGGAATCCGCGCACCGTCAGCGGTGATCACCTGAACCTGTTTGAGGGTGATCGGGTCCTGGGCATATTTCGGATTGACCTCCATGACCACCTGATACTGGTTAAGGCTGTCGTAAATCGTCGAAATCTGCCGCTGGCTATAGGCGTTGTTCAGCACCGCGGTGACCATGTCCATGTCGACGCCCAGGCGTTTGGCCTGATCGCGGTCGACGATCAGGGTCACCTGTTGGGCGCCGCGCCCTTCACGGGCGTCAATCGCGGTCAGTTCCGGCAACGCCTTGAGTGCGGTAACAACTTTCGGATACCACTCGCGCAACTCGCCAAGGTCGGCGCTTTGCAGGATGTAGGAATACTGGGACGTGGTCTGTTCACGACCGCCCCCAAACTGCAGGTCCTGATCGGCCATCAGCATCAGCTGTGCACCGGCGACCTTGGGCATTTCCTTGCGCAGGCGCTCAATGACCTTTTGCGCAGAAATGTTGCGTTCCTTGATCGGTTTCAGCCGCACCAGCATGAAGGCGTTGTTGGTGCCGTTGGTGCCGCCGATGAAGCCGGCAACGCTTTGCACCGCGTCATCCTTGAGCACGGCGCGGCGGAAGGTTTCCATTTTTGGCTGCATCACATTGAATGACAATCCGTCGTCACCGCGCACGAAACCGATCAGTTGGCCGGTGTCCTGCTGAGGCATAAATGTTTTAGGAACAACGACATACAGCGCAATGTTAACGCCGACTGTCACGATCAGGCTAAGCAACGTCAACCGGCGGTGACGCAGCACCCAGTCAAGGCTTGTGGCGTATTTGCCGACCATCCACTCGTTGGCGCGCTGGCTCCAGCGCTGCAAACGGTTTTCCTCACCCGGCGTATGCGGCTTGAGCCAGCGGGCGCAGAGCATCGGCGTCAGCGTCAAGGAGACCACCAGCGACACCACGATGGACGCCGCCAACGTGATGGAAAACTCGCGAAACAGGCTTTCGACAATCCCGCCCATAAACAGGATCGACAGGAACACCGCCACCAGCGAGGCGTTCATCGACAGCAAGGTGAAGCCGACTTCCTGCGCCCCGAGGTACGCGGCCTTCATCGGCGGTACGCCTTTGTCGATGTGCCGGGAAATGTTCTCGAGCACCACAATGGCATCGTCCACCACCAGCCCGGTGGCCAGAATCAGCGCCATCAGCGACAGGTTGTTCAGGGAGAATCCGTAGAGGTACATCACCGCAAAGGTGCCGACCAGCGACACAGGCACCGCAAGGGTCGGAATCAACGAGGCGCGGAAGTTACCGAGGAACAGGAACACCACCAGAATCACCAGCGCCACGGCAATCAGCAGGGTCATTTCCGCTTCGTGCAAGGTCGCCTTGATCACCGGCGACCGGTCCATCGCCACGTTCAGCTTCACGCTGGCCGGCAAAACGGCCTGCAACGCTGGCAGTTGAGCCTTGATTTCGTTGACCGTCTCGATGATGTTGGCGCCGGCCTGGCGGTTGATCACCAGCAGTACCGCCGCGTCGTTGTTGAAGAAGCCGCTGTTGTAGCGGTCTTCGACGCCGTCGCTGACCTTGGCCACGTCCTTCAGGCGCAGGGCCGCGCCGTCCGCGTAGTGGATGATCAGCGACTCGTAATCCTTGGCTTTCTCGAGTTGATCGTTGGCCTGAACCTGCCACAGCCTCTGGGCATCTTCGACCGAGCCTTTGGGCCTGCGCACGTTGGCGTTGGCGATGGTGTTGCGCACATCGTCCAGCGCCACGCCGTACTGGTTGAGCGCCTGCGGTTCGAGTTCGATGCGCACCGCCGGCAGGGAACTGCCGCCAATCTGCACTTCGCCGACGCCCTGCACCTGAGACAGGCTCTGGGACAGAATCGTCGAGGCCAAATCGTAGAGCTGGCCTTTTTCCAGTACATCGGAGGTCAGCGACAGCACCATGATCGGCGCCTGGGACGGGTTGACCTTCTTGTAGGTCGGCATGCTGCGCATCCCGCTCGGCAGCAAATTGCGCGAAGCGTTGATCGCCGCCTGCACTTCCCGCGCCGCGCCGTTGATGTCGCGGTCCAGGTCGAACTGCAAAATCACCCGGGTCGAGCCCTGGCTGGATCGGCTGCTCATGGTGTTGACCCCGGCGATGGCGCCGAAGGAGCGTTCCAGTGGCGTGGCCACCGTCGAGGCCATGACTTCCGGGCTCGCACCGGGCAGACTCGCCTGGACCACGATCACCGGGAAGTCCATCTGCGGCAGCGGCGATACCGGCAACAGGCCGAAGCTCACGCCGCCCAGCAGCAGGATCGCCAGGCTCAGCAACATCGTTGCGACCGGGCGCTTGATAAAAGGTCCGGACAGGTTCATGGCTGTTCTGCCGCTTCCACGGTTTCAGACTTGCGGCCCCAGCGCCGACCGAGGCGGTCGAAGTACAGGTAGATGACCGGAGTGGTAAACAGCGTCAGCACCTGACTCACCAACAAGCCGCCCACCATCACCAGACCCAATGGTTGACGCAGTTCCGCGCCGGAACCGGTCGCCAGCATCAGTGGCACCGCGCCGAACAACGCGGCCAGCGTGGTCATCAGAATCGGCCGGAAACGCAGCAGCGCCGCCTGATAGATCGCTGTTTCCGGGTCCATGCCCTGATTGCGCTCAGCGTCGAGGGCGAAGTCGATCATCATGATCGCGTTCTTTTTCACGATACCGATCAACAAAATGATGCCGATGATCGCGATCATGCCCAGATCATTGCCGCTCAACAGCAACGCCAACAAGGCGCCGACCGCCGCCGAGGGCAAGGTCGAGAGAATGGTGATCGGGTGGATGTAGCTCTCGTAGAGCACGCCGAGCACGATGTACATGGTGACCACCGCCGCCAGAATCAGCAGCAAGGTGCTCGACAGCGACGCCTGGAATGCCTCGGCCGCGCCCTGGAACTGGGTCTGCACGCCAATCGGCATGCCGATGTCCTTCTGCACCTGGTCGATGATCTCCACCGCATGCCCCAGCGCCACGCCGGGCGCGAGGTTGAAGGACATCATCACCGCCGGAAACTGCCCGATATGAGTGATCGCCAGTTGGGCCTGACGCTCCTCCATGTGCGCCAGACTGGACAGGCGCACTTGCCCGCCATCGGTGGTTTTCACGTGAATCTGGTTCAGCGCCTCCGGGCCGATCCTCTCGCCCGACTGCGATTGCAGCACCACGCGGTACTGGCTGGCCTGGGTGTAGATGGTGGAAATCTGTCGCTGACCGAAGGCGTCGTACAGCGCATCAGTGATGTTCGACACCGACACACCGACCCGCGACGCCGCATCGCGGTCGATCACCAGATAGACCTGTAGGCCCTTGTCCTGCAAATCGCTGGCAACGTCGGTCAGCTCTGGCCGTTGGGCCAGTGCGTCCACCAGACGACCGCTCCACAGAGTGAGCAGTTCGGAATCCGGCGACGACATGCTGAACTGGTATTGAGTCCGGCTGACGCGGTCTTCGATGGTCAGGTCCTGCACCGGTTGCATGAACAGGCGAATGCCGGTGAGTTTGTCCAGTTCCGGTTGCAGGCGTGCAATCACCTCGGTGGCGCTCAGGTCGCGATTGCTGTGGGATTTGAGGTTGATCAGCAGACGGCCGCTGTTCAGCGTCGAGTTGTCACCGTCCACGCCGATGTAGGACGACAGGCTCTCCACCGCCGGATCCGCCAGGATCACTTTGGCCAGTTCCTGCTGACGTTCGCTCATGGCCGCAAAGGAAATCGACTGCGGCGCTTCGGAAATACCCTGGATCACCCCGGTGTCCTGCACCGGGAAAAAGCCCTTGGGCACCACCATGTAAAGGAACACGGTCAACGCCAGCGTGCCGATGGCCACCATCAGGGTCAGCGGTTGATGCTTGAGAACCCACTTTAACTTGCGCCCGTAAGCCGCGATCATCCAATCAATTGTGGCGCCGCTGGCCCGGTAGAAACGGCCCTGCTCTTCTTCCTTCGGCTCACGTTTGAGCAAACGCGCGCACATCATCGGCGTCAGGGTCAGGGAGACGACAAGGGAAATCAGGATCGCCACCGCCAGGGTGATGGCAAATTCGCGGAACAGCCGCCCCACTACGTCGGCCATGAACAGCAGCGGGATCAGTACGGCGATCAGCGACAGGGTCAGGGAGATCAGGGTGAAGCCGATCTGCTTGGCGCCCTTGAGCGCCGCATTCAGGGGGCTGTCGCCCTCTTCGATAAATCGGGAAATGTTCTCCAGCATGACGATCGCATCGTCCACCACGAAACCGGTGGCGATGGTCAGTGCCATCAGGGTCAGGTTGTTGACCGAGAAGCCCGCGAGGTACATCACGCCGAAGGTGCCGATCAATGACAGTGGCACGGCCACTGACGGAATGATCGTGGCGCTGGCCCGACGCAGGAACAGGAAGGTCACCATCACGACCAGCGCAATGGCGATCAACAATTCGTGCTGCACGTCGGTGACCGAGGCGCGAATGGTCTGGGTGCGGTCGGTCAGCACGGTCACTTCGAGACCGGCCGGCAGGTTGTCAGTGATGCTCGGCAGCAGGGCTTTGATCCGGTCAACCACTTCGATGACGTTGGCGCCAGGCTGACGCTGGATGTTCAGCAGCACGGCCTGGTTTTCATTGGCCCACGCCGCCAGACGTTCGTTTTCCGCGCCATCGACGATCTCCGCCACATCCTTGAGCCGCAACGGCGCGCCGTTGGCGTAGGCGAGGATCAGGTTGGCGTAGTCCTTGGGCGAGGTCAGTTGATCGTTTGCATCGAGCATCGACACCCGGGTCGGGCCGTCGAAGTTGCCCTTGGGCTGGTTGACGTTGGACGCGCCGATCAAGGTGCGTACGTCCGACAGGTTCAAGCCATTGGCCGCCAGCGCCTCAGGGTTGACCTTGATCCGCACCGCCTGACGCTGGCCGCCAGCAATGCTGACCATGCCGACGCCGCTGATCTGGGCAATTTTCTGCGCCATGCGCGTGTCGACCAAGTCATTGAGCTTGGGCAGCAGCATGGTCTTGGAGGTGATGGCCAGGGTCAGCACCGGGGTGTCCGCCGGGTTGACCTTGTTGTACACCGGCGGCGCCGGCAGGTCCTTGGGCAGCAAATTGGTCGCAGCGTTGATCGCCGCCTGCACCTGCTGCTCGGCGACGTCCATGTTGATGTCGAGGCTGAAACGCAGGGTCAGCACTGAAGCGCCGCCGGAACTGGTCGAGGCCATCTGGGTCAGGCCGGGCATCTGCCCGAATTGACGCTCAAGGGGCGCCGTCACGGCGCTGGTCATCACATCCGGGCTGGCACCGGGATACAGCGTCATGACGCGGATGGTCGGGTAATCGACCTGAGGCAATGCCGACACCGGCAACAGCCGATAGGCGATCACGCCGGCCAGGATAATGGCCAGCATGCTCAGGGTCGTGGCGACCGGGCGAAGGATGAACAGCCGCGAGATGTTCATGCGCCGCCCTTTTTCGCCTTGTCGGTGGTCGTCGCGTCAGGCGTCGAAGCGGCCGATTTGCCTTGCAGGTGCCCGGTCGGGGTGGTCGGTACATCCTTGGTGTCGTTGACCACTTCCACTTCGCTGCCTTCCTTCAAGCGGTCAGTGCCTTCAAGGACCACGCGATCTCCAGGGGCGAGGCCTTCGGTAACCACGGTGTTTTCACCATCACTGGCGCCGACTTTCAACTGACGAATCGCGACTTTCTTGTCGCCGTCCAGGGCATAGACAAACGTCCCGTTGGTGCCGAACTGAATCGCTGCCGAAGGTGCGAGAACCACGTCTTTAAGGGTGTCGGCCAGCAGGTGGACGTTGACGAACTGGTTCGGGAACAGCGCCTGATCGCGGTTTTCGTAACGCGCCTTGAATTTCAGGGTGCCGGTGGTGACGTCGATCTGGTTGTCCAGGCTCTGCAAGACGCCAGTGGCCTGCAACTTGGTGTCGCCACGGTCCCAGGCTTCGGCGGGCAGTTTGGCGCCGGTGCGATAACGGGCCAGCACGGTTTCCAGGCTGTTTTCCGGCAAGGTGAAGGCAACGCTGATCGGTTGGGTCTGGGTGATGATCACCAGGGCGGTGGTGTCGTTGGCTGCCACCAGGTTGCCGACATCCAGCTGACGCAAGCCTACACGCCCGGCAATCGGGGCGCGGATCTTGGTGAATTCCAGATTGAGCTTGGCGTCGTTGACCGCCGCCTGATTGGTTTTGACTGTGCCCTGATACTGACCCACCAGCGCTTCGGCGGTGTCCAGGGTCTGTTTGGCGATACTGTCTTCGCGATACAGGCCGCGATAGCGTTCCACATCGACCTGGGCGTTTTTCAGTTGTGCCTGGTTCTGCAGCAAGGTGCCTTCGGCCTGAAGCAAGGCGTTCTGGTAAGGACGCGGGTCGATTTCAGCCAGCAGATCGCCAGCCTTGACCATCTGCCCTTCCTCGAATGAAATCTTCATCAGTTCACCACCGACGCGGCTGCGCACATTAATGGTGTTCAGCGCCGTCACGGTGCCCAGCGCCTTGTAGTACAGCGGGAAGTCGCCTTTGACCGCCGGCGCGACACGCACTGGAACCGGCCCGGTCGCCCCGCCGAAACCCGGACGCATCCCCCCCGACTTGCCGGTATGCCCGGCAACGGCTTTTTGCCCTGCGCCCTCTTTTTGGGCAGTGCCAGCGGGCCAGAACTTCCAGCACAGGCCAGCGATGACCAACAGGACAAGCAGGCCGAACAGCCAGCGACGGGGACTACGGGAAACGGAGGATTGCATGGAATGATCAACCATTGGGCGCGTGGGCTTCTTCTACAGGAGGCTGAACGATAAGCACTGGCGGGCATTAAGCAAAGCGGCTTTACCGGCAATTTACCTTTGGCTTACGTAACAGGATGTTTGGCCAAGACACTGAATCACAAATGAAAACGGCCTGGACAGTGCCAGGCCGTTAACAATTGTAAAACTAGACTTACTTCAGAACAGCAAGTGCTGCTTCGTAGTTCGGTTCTTCAGCGATTTCCTTGACCAGTTCGCTGTGCAGAACGTTGTCGTTTTCGTCCAGAACCACGACGGCACGGGCGGTCAGGCCTTTGAGCGGGCCGTCAGCGATGGCAACGCCGTAGTTCTCGATGAACTCGGCACCGCGCAGGGTCGACAGGTTCTGTACGTTTTCCAGGCCTTCGGCGCCGCAGAAGCGTGCTTGAGCGAACGGCAGGTCAGCGGAGATGCACAGCACGACCGTGTTGGCGACATCACTGGCCTGGGCGTTGAACTTGCGAACCGAAGTCGCGCAGGTCGGGGTATCGACGCTTGGGAAGATGTTCAGCACTTTGCGCTTGCCGGCGAAGCTCGCCAGGGTCACGTCGGACAGATTGCCGGCAACCAGGGAAAAGGCTGGCGCCTTGGAACCGGCTTGTGGCAGTTGGCCGTTGACTTGAACCGGGGAGCCTTTAAGAGTGACTTGAGCCATGAACGGAGTCCTTCTGAACGTTGTTGTAGAGAATTTGAAGAGGCCGAAGTTAACCACGAAATGGCCCGACGACCTATGCCCAGATACAAATTGTGAAGTGTCGCCGCCTAAATTGGATACAACTCTGACAATCAACACAATTCCCTTGTGGGAGCGGGCTTGCTCGCGAAGGCCTCGGCACATCCAGCACTGATGCAAGCTGACCCACCGCTTTCGCGAGCAAGCCCGCTCCCACAGGGTCGGTGTACAGCGTACCGCCCTCGCCGGCCGCAATCAGGCGTTCATGACGAAAGGCAGCCAGCGTTGTCGATTCAGGCGACGGCCATTCGACTAGTCTGTGAGTCACTCACATCCAGCGGAGATAAGACCATGCGATTCATGATCATTGTGAAAGCCAGCCAGGATTCCGAGGCCGGTGTGATGCCCAGCAAAGAACTGATGACTGCGATGGGCAACTACAACGAGGAATTGACCAAGGCCGGCATCCTCATCGACTGCGATGGCCTGCAGCCCAGCAGCAAAGGCGCCCGTGTACGTTTCTCGGGTGACCAGCGCACGGTGATCGACGGCCCGTTCGCCGAAACCAAGGAGCTGATCGCCGGCTACTGGATATGGCAGGTGAAGTCGAAACAGGAGGCGATCGAGTGGGTCAAGCGCTGCCCCAATCCGATGCCGGGCACCGACGCCGAGATCGAGATTCGCCAGGTGTTCGAAGCCGAAGATTTCGGGGACGAGTTCACACCGGAACTGCGGGAGCAGGAAGAGCGGGTGCGTGCGCAGATGAACAAGCACTGAACCACGGATCATTCCCACGCGCCTGCGTGGGAATGATCAAAATGTCGGTACCTAGTGGCGAACCCCGAGTTAGCTGCTAGCTTCAACAGACGTGTCCTACAGGCTTGATAGGAAAGAGATTTCGCAGTAACGGCCGCCAAGTGCCGGGTTGTCCAATGAGCCACGAAGGAACGGGGGAATCATGTCGAACAATTCGGGGACACACGCCTTTCTATTGGCAGCATCAAAAGCGTCTGCCATTTATGCCCACGCGGATAACGCCGACACGGCCAACAAAAGTAACCCGCACAACGGCTACAGCACCGGCATCGGTGACCTGAACCTGTTCAATATTTTCCTGCTCAAGAGCGACGGTGTGCAGCTGGGCATCGGTCCGCAAATCACCGCACCCACCGCCGATCAGGATGAACTGGGCACCGACAAGCCGCCGTTCACGCTGTTTGCCGGGATCAACGTCACGTTTGGCAAATAAGGACTTTTCTATGCACGGTGCAATTCGCGCAGCCGGTTTCAGCCTGATGACCATGTTCGTCAGTTGCGGAGTCGGCGCTCAAGACCTCGATACCCGAATCGGAAAAATCGCAATGGAAGGTGAACTGCCGGCCCATGAATCGATTGCCAGACTCTACGCCGAACTGGATTTCCAACAGGCGACCCAGAGTTATCTGTGGGCCTTGCCGCTGGTGTCCTACGCGCAATGGCAGGAAGCGTTTCGCGACAAACTCGGCGCCCACAGCGGCGACCTGATGTTGCTCAACAGTTACGAAGACAAACTGGGCGTGATCACCGCCAACGCCACCACGCCGTACATCCTCGGCTTCGTCGACCTGAATGAAACCGGTCCGCTGGTGATCGAACTGCCGCCCGGCCCGACGGCGGGCGGTGTGGGTGATTTCTGGCAGCGGGCAATCATCGACATGGGCCAGACCGGCCCGGACAAAGGCAAGGGCGGCAAGTATCTGGTGCTGCCACCGGGTGCCGAGCCACCGGCCGACGCCGGCAAGTATTACCTCGCCAAGTCGGAAACGATGAACGTGCTGGTGGGTTTTCGCGTCCTCGATCCGGACCCGGCCAAGGGCAAAGCGCTGGTCGAACACTTCAAGATGTACCCGTACGCCAAACGCGCCGAACCGGCCAAGACCCAACTGCTCTCCCCCGGCGGCAAGGCCTGGTCCGGCACGCAGCCACGTGGCCTGGCGTATTGGGAGCGCTTGCACCAGATCATCCAGAAAGAACCAGTCAACGAACGTGACCGTTTCTACATGGCCATGCTGGCCAGCCTGGGCATCGAAAAAGACAAACCCTTCAACCCCAACGACAACCAACGCAAGGCACTCGAACAAGGTGCGCAGGTCGGCGAACTGATCGCCAAGGCCAACACCTTTGCCAAGCGTTTTCCAGACGCCCAGTACTGGAAAGACCGGCAATGGGACACCGTGCTGAACATCGCCGAGCCGTCCCAGCGCGTGGCTTATTACGACCAGTTGTGGGAACGCAGTGCCTGGTTCTACGAAGCGGTGACCAACACCAAGGGCATGGTTTCCAGGACACCAGGCCTGGGCCAGACCTACCTCGGCGCCTACACAGACGCCAAGGGCAACTGGCTCGACGGCGGCAAAAGTTATCGCCTGCACGTCGGCGCCAACCCGCCGGCCAAGCAGTTCTGGTCGATGACCGTCTACGACATCGACAGCCGTTGCCTGATCGACAACCCGCAGCGCAAGGCCGATCTGTCGTCCCGTCAGGACCTGAAAAAGAACGCCGACGGCTCGGTGGACCTGTACTTCGGCCCGACCGCACCCAAAGACTTCGAGAACAACTGGGTGCAAACCGTGCCGGGCAAACACTGGTTCAGCTATTTCCGTCTGTACGCGCCCACCGAAGCCTACTTCGATAAAAGCTGGAAACTCGACGACATCACGGCTGTGGAATGACGCCCAAGCGTTTTATAAGGAAATTTTATGAATACCCGCATGCTGCTCACCGCACTGTCACTCGCCCTGAGCACCAGCGCCTGGGCCGACTTCACCGCCACCCCGGAAGAAGCCCGGGGCATCGCCAGGGAAGCCTACTTGTACGGCTTCCCTGTGGTAGAGATGTACAAGACCCTCTACACCCAGGCCGTGGACAAAAAGAGCCCGAATTTCAAGGCACCGTTCAACCAGATCGGCAACACCGCCAAGGCGTTCACCGCCAAAGACACCGCCTTCGTCACCCCGAACGCCGACACGCCCTACTCCTTCGTCTGGATGGACCTGCGCGCCGAACCGGTGGTGCTGACCTTGCCGGCCATCGACGAGCACCGTTACTACTCGGTGCAGTTGATCGACGCCTATACGCAGAACTTTGCATACCTGGGCACACGCAGCACGGGCAACAATGGCGGGCATTTCATGATTGCCGGGCCGACCTGGCAAGGTCAGCAACCGGTGGAAATGGATCGGCTGCTGCGCAGTGAAACCAACATCGCCTACGCGCTGTATCGCACGCAGTTGTTCGATGAAAAGGACGTGGGCAAGGTCAAGGAGATCCAGAAGGGTTACAAGGTCGAGACGCTCAGCCACTACGTCAAACAAAAAGCCCCGCCCGCCGCGCCAAAGATCGACTGGCCGAAACCCACGCCGACCATGAGCGAGACGCCCGACCTGTTCCGCTACCTGAACTTCATGCTGTCGTTCGCCCCGTCCCAGGATGCGGAAAAGGACCTGCTCGCACGCTTTGCAAAAATCGGTGTTGAAGCCGGCAAGCCTTTCAAACTGGACGCGCTCACGCCTGAGCAGCGCAAGGCGCTGGAGGACGGTATCAGCGATGCCAAAACCGAGTTTGCCCAGTTCAAAAAAGACAAGGTCGACACCCACCAGGTCACCAGCGGTGACTTCTTCGGCAGTCGCGATCACCTGAACGGCAACTACCTGTACCGCTACGCCGGCGCCAACATGGGGATCTTCGGCAACTCCGCCGAAGAGGCGAATTACATCGGTTATTTCGTCGACAAGGACGGCCAGCCGGTCGACGCCTCGAAACACGATTACACCCTGCATTTCGACAAGGGCGCCCTGCCCCCGGCCGACGCGTTCTGGTCGCTGACGATGTACGACGGCAAGAACAAATTGCTGGTGGCCAACCCGTTGAATCGTTACCTGATCAACTCGCGGATGTTGCCAAATCTCAAGTTCGACGCCGACGGTGGGCTGACGCTTTATGTGCAGCACAAGGCACCGGCCAAGGACCTCCAAAGCAACTGGCTCCCCGCGCCAAATGGCCCGTTCTACGGGGTCTTGCGCTTGTACCTGCCGAAACCGGAAGTCACCAGTGGCGAATGGAAAATGCCGCTGCTGAACCCCGTCAATCAACCAAAACAATAAACGGAGCCCGTCATGGTCAGGCCTTTTGTTGTGCGTCCTTTACTGGCCCTGTGCGTGCTCGGTACAAGCTCGCTGACCCTCGGGGCGGAGGGCGGTGTCGGTCGGCCGATCACCGGGCAACAGGTGTTTTCCAATGCCGGGATCGTGCCGCCGGAACCCGGCTGGGTCACGTCGTTCACCAGCATCTGGTATGACGGTGAACTCAAGGGCGGCAAGGGTGCGCCGATCTCCGGTGAAGTCGGTGTAGGCCTGGACATGAAAGTCTCCTACACCATGGCCAACTTCACCCATATCTGGGACACCGGCAAAGGTCGCTGGAACTACGCCTCGGCCATCGGTGTGCCGGTGCAGTACACCGACGTCAGCATCAGTATTACCGGCCCGCGCGGGCGGACACTGGGCAGCGAAGACACCGGCACACAGTTCGCCGACATGCTGATTACGCCAATCGCCGCCGGCTATCACTTCGACGAGGTCAACCACCTCTCGCTTTCCTTGCCGATCTACGTGCCGACCGGTGCCTATAACGACGATCGTCTAGCCAACCCCGGCCAGAACACTTACACCTTCATGCCCACCGTGGCCTTCACCCATCTGGACGGCAAGGGCGGCGAGTTCACCCTGTCGAGCGGCCTGGAGTTCTACACCGAGAACGACGCCACGGATTATCGCAACGGCAACATCTTCACCCTCGATGCGCTGTGGACCCACGGGTTCGGCAACGGCTGGAACGCCGGCATTGTCGGCGGTTACGTGCAGCAGATCACCGATGACAAGGGCCAGACCGCCGATTCACTCAACGGTTTTCGCGGCCGCTCGGTGGGCGCCGGGCCGGTGGTGGGCTGGGCCGGAAAATTTGCCGATGCCCAGGCCAGCGTCAGCGCCCGCTGGGTACCGGAATTCGACACCAAGAACCGCCCTGAAGGTAACGGTTTCAGCATCAACCTGACGTTGGCGTTTTTCTAGGAGTGAAACATCCCATGACCGCACTCAATGACCTCAACGCCCTGCAAGCCAGCATCGCCGAAGCTGTGCTCGGCCAGGATCAGGTGATCCGTCAGATTATCCTGGGTCTGTTGGCCAACGGGCACTTGTTGCTTGAAAGCCTGCCCGGCCTGGCCAAGACCCGCACGGTCAAGGCGCTGGCCAAACACCTGGACGCGAAGATGAGTCGCATCCAGTTCACTCCCGACCTGCTGCCGTCAGACATCACCGGTGCCGAGGTGCTGCACCAGATCGATGGCAAGAACGAGATCCAGTTCCAGCCCGGGCCGCTGTTCGGCAACCTGATCCTGGCCGACGAAATCAACCGCGCCCCGGCCAAGGTTCAGGCCGCGTTGCTGGAAGCCATGGAAGAACGACAAATCACGGTGGCGGGCAACAGTCATGTGCTACCGGAGCTGTTCATCGTGGTGGCGACCCAGAACCCGATCGAACAGGAAGGCACTTACCCGCTGCCGGAAGCGCAGATGGACCGGTTCCTGATGAAAGTTCTGCTGGATTACCCGAGCGCGGAAAACGAAAGCCAGGTGCTGCGCCTGTTGCGTGAAGAGGAGTTTGCGTTGGGCGCCAAAACGGCTGCGGTGCAGGGCTTTTCACTGTCCCAAGAGGTGATCTTCGCGGCGCGTAGGGAAGTCAGCACCGTTCACGTGTCCCCGGCCATCGACCGCTACCTGATCGACCTGATCAATGCCACCCGCCACCCGGCCGATTACGATGCCGACCTCGGTCGCTGGATCGCCATCGGCGCCAGCCCTCGCGGCGGCATTGGCCTGGATCGTTGCGCCCGGGCCGATGCCTGGTTGCAGGGGCAGGATTTTGTCTCGCCGGACAACGTTCGCGCCGTGGTGCATCCGGTGCTGCGTCATCGCCTGCAACTGAGCTATGACGCGATAGCTGACGGTGTCACTGCCGATCAGGTGCTTGATCGCCTGCTCGACAACGTCGCGATTCCGGCCTGAGGCAGAAAATGGACAGTGCGGACGGTCTGGTCTATGTCTCCCTGGCGCAGTTGATGGCCCTGGAGTTCAAGGCGCGCGACCTGAGTTTCCTCGCGCGTCAGCCGCAAGGCAGCATTCTCGCCGGCAACCATGCCTCACGCCTGCGTGGCCGTGGGTTGAACTTCGATGAACTGCGCCGCTACCAGCCGGGAGACGACTTGCGTCATCTGGATTGGCGGGCGTCGCTACGCACTGGAAAACCGGTGGTTCGCACCTTTACCGAAGAGCGCGACCGCCCGGCATTGATTCTGGTCGATCAGCGCATGTCGATGTTCTTCGGCTCCCAGCGCAGTTTCAAATCCGCCATTGCCGCCGAACTTGGCGCGTTGGCCGCGTGGATGGTGTTCCACGCAGGAGATCGGGTCGGCGGCCTGGTGTTCAACGATTTGCGCATCGAGGCCATTGCCCCGTTGCGCAGCCGTAAACGTGTCGAAGCGCTGTGCAGTCGCATCGCTGAGCAGAATCAGCATCTGAACGCAGCCAATCCGGACGCCGAAGGCGAGGGCCAACTCGACAAGGTTTTACAGCATTGCCTGGCGGTGGCCGGTCACGATCACCTGATTTGCATCGTCAGCGACTTCGCCGGCACCGGTGAGCGTACCCTGCAGTTGATGCGCCAGTTGGCGGCTCACAACGATGTGATTGCGATGCAGGTCTACGACCCGTTGGCGCTGAACCTGCCGAAAAACGGTCGTTTGTTGATCACTCAAGGCCAGTTGCAGGTGGAACTGGCCGTCGAGCAACGCAGCGTTCATCAGCCGCTGGGGGACTTCCTCAGTGGTCGGCTCAAGGACGTCGCCACGTTGCTGCGCCGCAGTCAGGTGCCGCTGATGATGTTCAGCACCGCCACCGAGGCGCAGGAACAATTGCGCGCCGAACTGGGCAAGCTCGGCAGAGGTCGGCGATGAACCCGAACATCCCGAGCATCGAACAGCTCAAGGAAATCGCCCTGCCCGCGCCGGTGAGCTATGCGCCGCAGACGTGGGGTTGGTGGGTGTTGCTCTGGCTGTTAGTGATTGCCGTTTTGCTGGTCAGCGCACGGAGGTATTGGCAGTGGCGGCGGGATCGTTACCGGCGCGAGGCGTTGGTGCGACTGGCTGAACTGCAAAACAGCGATGATCCACTCAATGCCCTGCGCGAACTGCCAGAACTGCTCAAACGCGTAGCCCTGTCGATGCCATCCCCTGGATGGAATGCAAACAATGTGGGAGCGGGCTTGCTCGCGAAGACGGACTCCCATTCAACATTGATGTCGTCTGATCAGACGCCTTCGCGAGCAAGCCCACTCCGACAAAATCCCGCCACGCTTGGGGGAAAGGATTGGCAGGCATTCCTGGTGCGGCACAGTGCACAGCCGTTGCCGACCGATTTCAGCCAGCAACTGGCGCAGCTTGCTTATGCGCCGGACACCGAATTGCTTGCATTGCCGAGCGACAAGCGCAATCAACTGTTCGCCACCTGCAAACACTGGGTGGAGCATCACCATGTGGCAGCTTGATTACCCCTGGCTGCTAATCCTTTTGCCATTGCCGTGGCTCGGCTACCGCTACCTGCCCGACTACCGCGAAGCCCGCAGCGCCGTGCGCGTACCGTTTTTCAACGCCATGAGCCGCGCGGTCGGCCAGGCACCCAGCCAGGCCGGCACACGCAGCAATCGCTGGCAATTGCTGCTGAATTTGCTGGTCTGGGCACTGTTGCTGGTGGCGGCCGCTCGCCCGGTGCTGGTTGAAAAACCGATCGAGCGCCAGCAACCGGTGCGTGACCTGATGCTGGCCATCGACATTTCCCAGTCCATGGAAACCACTGATTTCACCGACGCCAACGGCCAGAAGATCAACCGTCTGGCGGCGGTCAAGGACGTGGTTCATGGCTTTATCGACAAGCGCAAAGATGATCGGCTGGGCCTGATCGTGTTCGGCAGCGGGGCTTACCCGCAGGCGCCGCTGACCCTCGATCACGCCAGCCTGTCACTGTTGCTGGACGACACCGGCATCGGCATGGCCGGCCCCAACACGGCCATCGGCGACGCCATCGGTCTGAGCCTGAAACTGCTCGACCAGGCCCACGAACAGGAAAAAGTCCTGATCCTGCTCACCGACGGCAACGACACCAGCAGCGCCATTACGCCGGATCACGCGGCGTCCATGGCGGCCGCCAAAGGCGTGGTCATTCATACCATCGGCATTGGCGACCCTGACGCCTCGGGCGAAGCCAAGGTCAACCTTCAGGGTTTGCAGCAAATCGCCGAGGCCACGGGCGGCAAGTTCTTCCGTGCTGAAGATCGCAATACGCTGGATCAGGTGTACGCCACCCTCGACAAACTCACGCCGCATCAAGTGAAAGCCCTCAGTCATCAGCCGAAAAAGGATCTGTTCTGGTGGCCAATGGTGGCCGCGATCGGTTTGCTCGCGCTCTATCACTTAGGCGCCCTGCTCCGTCCGCACCTGACACTCGCGCGTCAGCGGCAGGAGGCTTGAGATGGAGATCAATCTCAGCGACTTCCATTTCCTGCGTCCACTGTGGCTGTTGCTGGTGCCGTTCGGCGCCCTGTTGCCCTGGCTGTGGCGCCGCAGTCGCGACGTGCAACGGCGCTTGCGTAGCAATATCGCCGGGCACTTGTTGCCGCATTTGCTGATTACGCCGCAGGATCAGCAGCGCTTTCGGCCCGTGCACCTGGCCTGCGTGTTGTTGATGCTGGGTGCCATCGCCGCTGCCGGGCCCACTTGGGAACAGGACCGTCCAGATTTTCTGGAAAACCGCGCGCCACTGATCATCGCCATCGACCTGTCACCGTCGATGGACGCCACCGACGTACAGCCAAGTCGTCTGGAAGCGGCCAAAAACAAGGTGCATGACCTGATCCAGCGTCGCGCCGGTGCGCGCAACGGGTTGATCGCCTACGCCGGCAGCGCGCACCTGGTATTGCCGCCAACCGACGATCCCGCCCTGCTCGACACCTTCATTCAAGCCCTGAGCACCGACCTGATCAGCAAACCGGGGAAAAATGTCGGCGCCGTAATCGAGCAAGCCAAACGCCTGCTGATCGCCGAGAAAACGCCGGGGACCCTGCTGCTGATCACCGACGGCGGCGACACCTCGCAACTCAGCGGTCTGGACAAGCAACTGGACGACAGCGCGCTGCAAGTGCTGATTCTGGCCGTCGGCAGCGAGGATGGCGGGATCATCCACGACGCCAACGGCCAGCCACGTACCGACAGCAATGGTCGTCCGGCACTCGGCAGGTTTGATCAGGCAGCCCTCAAACAGCTTGGATCAACGCTGGATGCGCCGCTGGGCAGCCTGACGTTCAATGACGACGACCTGGACTGGATCGAGCTGCACGCCCAGCAGCACTTCCAGGCGGCCAGCGATGAACAGCGCGAACTGCACTGGAAAGACGCCGGTTACTGGCTGTGCTGGCCGTTGCTGCTGATCGCCTTCTTTAGCGTGCGCAAGGGCTGGAGCCTGAACTGGATGGCCGGGTGGTTGCTGGCATTCAGCATCGGATTTCAGCTGGCGCCGGCCGAAGCCAACGCATTGACCGATGCCTTTTTTACCCCTGATCAGCAAGGCCGTTGGGCCTTCGAGCACGAGCACTTCCCGCAGGCCGCCGCGCACTTCGTCGATCCCTACTGGAAAGGCATTGCCGCCTACAACGCCGCCGATTACGACCTGGCATTGGCCAGTTTTGCGCGGCTCGACACCCCGCAGGCGTATTTCTACCTGGGCAATATTTACGTGCGCCGCTTCAAGTTTGATCAGGGCATCGCCGCGTATACCCAGGCATTGAAAATGCAACCGCAATTCCCTGAAGCCACCGCCAACCTGGCCCTGGCCATCGCCTTGCAGAAAGATACCGACAGCGCCGAACAGAACGCACCTGAGGTCAAACCCGACGACATCAAAATGGACAAGGCGCCGGGCAAGGGTCAGAGCAAACCGGTCGAGACCGAGCAAGCGGCGTCGGATGCCCTGTGGTTGCAGAACCTCAGCACGTCGCCGGCGAAGTTCCTGAAGCAGAAATTCAGCTTGCAGGATCAGGCGGGAGGCAAACCATGATCCGTCTGATAGACCGAGTCGCGCCCTTCGCGAGCAAGCCCGCTCCCACATTTGATCCGGATGCACCGCAAATCCCCTGTGGGAGCGGGCTTGCTCGCGAAGGCGCCAGGTCATTCACCACTAAATTCGGCACCTTGTTGATCCTCTCCCTGATCAGCACCAGCGCCATTGCCACCGAACCCGAGCTACGTGTCCAGTCCCACCTGCAACCCACCAACTCAATCATGGTCGGCGGCATTCTGGAACTGCAACTCGATGTCCTCACCGACAGCTGGTTCACCGACGCCCCCACCCTGCCCGACCTGAAGCTGCCCGGCGCACTGGTCATGCCGCCCGACGGCCATGCCGAACACCTGAACCAGACGCTCGACGGCAAGTCGTTCAACGGCATGCGCTACCGCTACCGAATCACCCCGAATCTGGCCCAGGGTTTCGACATCCCGGCATTGACGGTGCACGCCACGCCCGGTCAGGCCAGCACGCCGTTGACTGCCCAAAGCCAGCCACTGCACTTCATTGCCACACAACCACCGGGGTTCAAACCCGGCGAACCGGTGCTGGTGGCCCAAGGGCTGCGCTTCACGCAAACAGTCCTCAATTCGGCGACACCCCTGAAGGTCGGTGACAGCCTCACCCGGCAACTGACATTGCAGGCCGACGACGCCCTGGCCATGTCGCTGCCCGCGCCGTCACTGGCGGATGTCGCCGGCCTCAGCCGCTATCCGAAAGCCCCGCAAATCAGCAACCTCGACGACGGTCGCGGCCATTTCAACGGCGGCCAGCGCATCGACACTGCGACCTATCGGATCGACACCGAAGGCCGCCATCACCTGCCGTCAATCGAGCTGAAATGGTGGGACGCCAGCACTGGACAGACCCGAACGGCCCAAGTCCCCGCCGTCACCTTCGATGCCGCGGCCAACAGCGCTTATCGACCGGTGTTTTCGATCACCGAAGACCTGAAAAAACTCACTCAGCGAGGTCGCGTGCATCTCTCCGGGCATTGGCTGGTGCTTTTAGCGCTGCTGCTGGCCGTGACGCTGCTCGGCTGGTTTGCCCGTCCGTTCGTCTATCGTGCGTACCTTCAATGGCAGGCCCGACGCAGCGCCCGACGCGCCGCGTGGCTGGAGTCCGCCGACTACGCCTGGCGGCAGATTCCGGCGCAAATCGACGGCAAACCCGCACAGTTGAGCGCCCTGTACCTGTGGGCCAGACGCTGCCGCATGGGCCTGAAACTGACGAACCTTGGTCCGTGCCTGCAAGACCTGTTACGCGCCTGTTACAGCCGTCAACCCACCGAAGACCAGGCGCTACGCCAACTAAGGCAATCCTTGTCTACGCTGCATAGTCAGGCCAAACGCGACACAGCGTCAGCCGCACCAGCACTGCGTCCACTCAATCCCGCTCACGCGAAGGATGTCCCATGACGAACCCGATATCGCTGCGTTACCGCTACGGGCTGACGCTGCTGTTAACCCTTGCGCTGAGCCTGCCGGTGCTGGCCCAGACTCGCGAGCCCCTGCCCTCGTGGAACGACGGCCCGGCGAAAAACAACATCGTCGAGTTCGTCCAGGCCGTGACCGATCAAAGCAGTAAGGACTTCGTCAAACCCGCCGATCGAATCGCCGTGTTCGACAACGACGGCACGCTATGGAGCGAGCAGCCGATGTACTTCGAATTGCTGTTTGCCCTGGAAGAGGTCAAGCGCACCGCACCGCAGCACCCGGAATGGAAAACCACCCAGCCCTTCAAGGCCGTGCTCGAAAATGATCAGAAGGCCCTCGGCGAGTCAGGCATGGACGGCATCCTGAAAATCTTCGGTGCCACCCACACCGGCATGACCACCGAAGCCTTCGACGACTACGCCAAAACCTGGCTGACCCAGGCGCGCCATCCGAGAACCGGCAAGCCCTACACCGAGATGATCTTCCAGCCGATGCGGGAAATGCTCGATTACCTGCGCAGCCAGAATTTCAAAACCTACATCGTCTCCGGCGGCGACACCGCGTTCATGCGCGCCTTCGCCGAGCAGGTCTACGGCATCCCGCCGGAACAGGTGATCGGCACCACGTTTGTCACCGCCTACCAGTTCAAGGACGGCCAACCGTCGATCCTGCGCACCGCCAAACTGGCCCACAACGATGACGGCCCGGGCAAACCGGAAAGCATCGACGCGGTCATCGGCCGGCGCCCGATCCTCGCGTTCGGCAACTCCGACGGCGACCTGCAAATGTTGCAGTGGACTGCCGCCGGGCCGGGCAAACGCTTCATGGGGCTGGTGCATCACACCGACGCCAAACGCGAATGGGCTTATGACCGTCAATCCCAAATCGGTCGTCTGGACAAGGCTCTGGACGAAGCAAAAACCCGCGGCTGGACTATCGTGGATATGGCCGCCGAGTGGCGCCGGATCTATCCTTTCCAGGCCCCCACCCCCGAGCACGTGCAATAAAAAAGCGTTACGCAGGACTGCAAAAAACGTTTGTCGCGCATGAGCGACGCCAGTGAGAAAAGGAGCAAGTCAGATGACTCGCATACACAAGTGGCTACCGAAATTCGCCCTGGTGGCAGCCTCGGTGATGGCGATTTCGGCAACAGCCGCAGCCGCTGAAAAACCCAACATTCTGGTGATCTTCGGCGATGACATCGGCCAGACCAACATCAGCGCCTATTCCATGGGCGTGGTCGGGTACAAGACGCCGAACATCGACCGGATTGCCAAAGAAGGCATGATGTTCACCGACTATTACGCGGAGAACAGTTGCACTGCGGGGCGTTCGTCGTTCATTACCGGGCAGACACCATTGCGCACCGGTCTGTCGAAAGTCGGTATACCGGGTGCCCCGGTGGGCTTGCAAAAACGCGACATCACCATCGCCCAGGCACTCAAGTCCCAGGGTTACGCCACCGGCCAGTTCGGCAAGAACCACTTGGGCGACCGGGATGAGTACCTGCCGACCAATCACGGTTTCGACGAATTTTTCGGCAACCTGTACCACCTCAACGCCGAAGAAGAACCCGAACGCCCGTACTGGCCCAAGGATGACCCTGAGTTCGTCAAGGCCAACTCCCCGCGTGGCGTGATTCACAGCTTCGCCGACGGCAAGATCGAAGACACCGGCGCCTTGACCGCCAAGCGCATGGAAACCATCGACGACGAAACCACTGCTGCGGCGCAAGCATTTATCGAGAAACAAGCCAAGGCGGACAAGCCGTTCTTCGTCTGGATGAACACCACCCGCATGCACTTGTTCACTCACGTGCGCGATTCGATGAAGGGCCAGAGCGGCATGCCCGGCAACGAGTATGCGGACGGCATGCTTGAACACGATGGCGACGTCGGCAAACTGCTGAAAACCCTCGACGACCTGAAAATCGCCGACAACACCATCGTCGTCTACTCCACCGACAACGGCCCGAACCAGTTCTCCTGGCCGGACGCGGCGACCACGCCGTTCCGTAACGAGAAGAACTCCAACTGGGAAGGTGCCTATCGGGTACCGGCGATTGTTCGCTGGCCGGGCAAGATCAAGGCTGGGGAAGTGTCCAATGAAATGTTCTCGGGCATGGACTGGTTCCCGACCCTGCTGGCTGCTGCCGGCGATGCCGGGGTGAAAGACAAACTCCTGAAAGGTTGGGCCCCGACTTCCGGCGGCACCAGTTTCAAGGTGCACCTGGACGGTTACAACCAACTGCCCTACCTGACGGGCCAACAACCTAAAGGCGAACGCAAGGAGTTCTACTACTTCAACGACGACGGTGTACTGGTGTCCATGCGTTTCGATAACTGGAAAGCAGTGTTCTGCGAACAACGCGCACCGGGCGGGTTCAAGGTGTGGAGCGAGCCGTTCGTATGCTTGCGGGTACCGAAAATCTTCAATCTGCGGATGGATCCGTATGAGCGGGCCGACATCGTTTCCGATCAGTATTACGATTGGCAAACCAAGAACGTCTACCTGGCTGCTGTAGCCGTCGGCAAGTCGGCGCAGTTCCTGCAAACGTTTATCGAGTATCCGCCAAGCCAGAAACCGGCCAGCTTCAGCATTGACCAGATCCGCGCGGCCGTGGATGCAAAAATTGCGGAAAAAATGAAGAACCAGCCTGCACAGTAAGACCGCTTGACCGCCGCTCGCCTTCACCAGCGAGCGGCCCTGTTTTTGGCTTGAGATCGCGTCGTCCCCCCTTCGCGAGCAAGCCCGCTCCCACAGTGGATCTGCAGTGCGGCACAAATCCACTGTGGGAGCGGGCTTGCTCGCGAAGGGGCCACAACGGTCGCCGTATTTTTTGAATTGGAACAAGGCAATCCGCAATGTCCTCACGTGTCGCCAGCAAGTCGTCGGCTCTACCCGCCACTCGGATCAAATCTCCGGCGTTGCTTGTTCCCGCCCTGCTGCTGTTCGTCTCCGGGGCCGCAGCGCTGGTGTATCAGGTGCTGTGGATCAAGCAGCTGTCACTGGTGGTCGGCGTCGAGGTGTACGCCATTACCACCGGAATCAGCGCCTTTTTTGCCGGATTGGCGTTAGGCGGTTTGTTGTTCGGCCAATGGGCCGATCGCTTGCAAAAGCCAGTGCTGCTCTATGCAGGGCTGGAAGTGCTGGTGGCCGTGCTCGGTGTCGGGGCGACCTTCGCCATGAGCCTCGCGGCCAGCCCGTTTGCCTGGCTGGAGCAACATGTCGGCCTGCTGGCCTGGGCGTTGCCGTTTGCGCTGGTGGGCATTCCGGCGCTGCTGATGGGCGGCACCCTGCCGGTGCTGGTTCGTGCATTGGCCGCAAACCCGCAACAGCTGGGCAAGGCCGGCGGGCAGCTCTATGCGGCGAACACCGCCGGGGCCATCGCCGGCACCCTGCTCGCGGCGTTTGTGTTGATTGCAACCCTCGGTGTACGCGGCAGTGCCTTGGCGGCGGCGATGCTGAATCTGCTGGCCGCCGTCGGTGCCTTGTGGTTCCAACGCCACCGCTCGCTGCCGAACGAGGCACCGGTCAAGCACCACGCCGACAAAGTGCCCGATCGCGTTGCCTTGTGGCTGTACTCAATCGCCGGTGGCGTGGCCCTCGGTTACGAAGTGGTCTGGTCGCAATCCATCGTGCAGTTCATGAGCACTCGTACCTACGCCTTTGCAGTGGTGCTGGCGACGTACCTCACCGGGCTGTTTCTGGGCAGCATCCTGCTGGCCCGTCGGGTTAACCGCATTCGTGATCCCTGGGGTGTGTTCGGCTTGTTGATTGCCGGTGCCGGGCTTGTCGCGTTGCTGGAAATCGCCCTGCTCGGACGCTGGTTGGTGGTCGCCCAAAGCCTGGCTGAAACCTGGGTGTTGTCGTTGGGTGCGAGTGACCTGTTGGGCATGACCGCGCGGTTTGCGGTGGCGGCAATGAGCATCGTGTTTGTACCGACCCTGCTGCTCGGCGCCGCATTTCCGCTGGCCCTGCGTTTGAGCGTCGGCCGCGAGCGAGTCGGTCAGGCGGTCGGCGCGGTGGTGGCGTTCAATACGCTGGGCGGGATTGTCGGGGTGATGCTTTGCGGGTTTGTGCTGATCCCGTTGCTGGGGCTGGTCCGAACCCTGGGCCTGCTGGCGATTGTCGCCGCCGGGATTGGATACTTCGCGGTGCGCAAGGGTCATGGGGTCAAGAAAGGCCGGCGCCAGGCGGTGGTCGCTCTTGGCCTGTTGTCGATTGCGCTGGCCGTTTTAACGCCCGTGAACAAACTCGCCAGCCTGCTTCCCGGCGCTCGCAACGCGACGTTGACGTTCTACGAAGAAGGACGCGGTGGAACCGTCGCCGTGGTCACTCAGGGCAAAGGACAAAAAGCGTTCCAGCGCTTGTACATCCAGGGTGTATCCAATACCGGCGACGCCATGCCGTCACTGCGCTACATGCGTATCCAGGCACTGCTGCCGCTGCTGATCCACAATGGCGAACCGCGCTCGGCGCTGGTGATCGGTTTTGGCACTGGCATCACCGCGGGCGCCCTGACGCGCTATCCGGGGCTGGAGCACCGTGTCGTGGCCGAGTTGCTGCCATCGGTGGTCAAAGCCGCGCCGTTGTTCAAAGGCAACTTCAATGCGGCCGCTGACCCCGGCGTTGACATCCGCTTGCAGGATGGCCGGCAGGAACTGCTGCGCAACCCGCAGCGCTACGACTTGATCACCCTCGAACCACCGCCGCCCTCCGCTGCTGGCGTGGTGAATCTGTATTCCCGGGACTTCTATCAGTTGGCCGCCAGTCGCCTGGAGAAACAAGGCCTGGCCGCTCAGTGGTTGCCGCTGCCCACCCAGAACATCGACGATTCACGCTCACTGGTGCGCAGCTTTCTCGACGTTTTCCCCTACGCCACCCTGTGGACCAGCGAGTTCCACGAAATGCTGCTGGTGGGCTCGATGGAACCGATCGAACTGGACGCGGCGAAAATCAGCCAACGCTTCCAACAGGACACCGTGCGCAGCACCTTACAGGACGTGGGCATTGGCTCTGCTGCAGCGTTGCTCTCGACCTGGGTCACCGATCGTGCAGGCCTGGAGCGTTTCGCCGCCGACGCCCAACCGGTGACCGACGATCAGCCGCGTATCGAATATGCGCCTTGGGTGCGTGCCAAGGAGATCAGCCGCGTACTGCCGGCCCTGCTGGACCTGCGTATAGCGCCACCGCTGGTGAATGCCGATGCGGGTTTCAACGAGCGCATGAACGCACACCAACAACGCCTGATGCAGTTTTATCGGGCGAGTCTGCATGCGTATGACGGTGACCGCGACGCGTGGGCCAGGGATATTCACGAGGTGATGCGCGGGGATGGGGGGAATCCGTATTTCCGGTGGTTTGTCGGGGAGTGATGCAGCGCCTGAGAGACCTGGACACTGCACAGCAGATCACAACCGTCATTTGACAGTCGCCGGTCATCCGGCAAAGCTGCATCGAGCTTGAACCCGCGCCTGACGGCAAACGCACCCGGACTATGGAAGTCGTAATGCCGAAATATAAAAATAAAGCGGTACAGCCAACCCTTGATTCGCCACCGGCCTTGATTAACCGTTACCTGTTTCCCGTCACCATTGCCGTTTTGCTATTGGCCATAGCGGGCATCGGCTGGTTTCTGTTCAGCAGCAAACCGGCCCCCGTGACTTATGCGCCTGTCAGCACTCCGGTCGCTCAGCCGGCCAAACCGCAACCGGTCGCCGTGGCGCCGGCAACGATGGTCGATGAGCAGCAATGCCAAGGCTGCCACAGCGACCAGGTCAAGGACTGGCAAGGCTCCCATCACCAATTGGCGATGCAGGAGGCCAACGCCGAAACGATGCTCGGCGACTTCAACAACGTCACCTTCAAAGCAGAAAACGAAACCACCCGTTTCTTGCGCAAGGACGGCGGGTTCTGGGTCAACACCCCCGGCATTGATGGCAAGAATGCCGACTTCAAGGTCGCCTACACCTTCGGCATCGCACCGTTGCAGCAATACCTGATCGAGGTCGGCGAAGGTCGGTTGCAAGCCCTCGGCGTGGCCTGGGATACCGAAAAGCACCGCTGGTTTCACCTCTATCCGGGCCAGGGCGTGAACTTCAAGGACCCGTTGCATTGGAGCAAGCCGAGCCAGAACGCCAACTTCATGTGCGTCGAGTGCCACACCACCGGTTACCAGCGCAATTTCGATGCCGCGAAAAACACCTTCGACAGTCACTGGAACAGCCTCGGTGTCGGCTGTCAGGCTTGCCACGGCCCAGCCTCCAATCACCTGGAATGGACGGCAAAAAAAGGCGACCTGGTCCATGCCGGTTTTGCCGTCGACCTGAAGGACAAGAACGCCACCGTCGAAATCGAAACCTGCGCCCGCTGCCACTCGCGCCGCGCGCCACTGGGCGACGGCTTCACCGCTGGCAAACGCTTGATGGATGACTACCTGCCGAGTCCCCTGACCCGCGATTTGTACGCACTGGACGGCAAGATCAAGGACGAAGTGTTCGAACACGGCTCCTTCGCCCAGAGCAAAATGTTCGACAAGGGCGTGCGCTGCAGCAACTGTCACAACCCGCACAGCACCGAGCTCAAGGCACCGGGCAACGGTGTCTGCCTGCAATGCCATAACCCCGCTGGCAAGACTTCGGTGGACGGCGTTGACGGCAAAGGGCTGCAAGCGAAGAACTACGATTCCATCGAACACACGCGCCACACCATGGGTCAACCAGGTTCGCAGTGCGTGGATTGCCACATGCCCGGCAAGTTCTACATGGGAAATGATTTCAGGCATGACCACAGTTTCAGCATTCCCAACCCTGAGCGGGCGAAAAAACTCGGCACGCCGGACGCTTGCCTGGCCTGTCACCAGGGCAAGGCGGGCGACAAGGTCACCGAGCAATTCAAGCTCTGGAATACCACCACCGCGCAGGCACCGCGTTACGACGAAAGCCTGTGGCTGATTCGCAACGGTCAGCCCGGCGCGGCACAAGCCTTGTACGAGCAGCTTCAGCGCAGCCATTTGCCAGCGATTCAGCGCGCAACCCTGCTCGCCGAGTTGCCGCTGTACCCCAGCGAACAGGCGTTGAAACTGGCCACCCAGGACTTGAACCACCCGGCCCCGCAAGTGCGTGAAAGCGCCGTCCGGGCGATCAGCGCGTTTCTGTCGCCACCGGAGCGCGCGCCGCTGCTGACGCCATTGCTGGCCGACCCGGTGAAAGCTGTGCGGATAGCCGCAGCCCGGGACCTGCTGAGCGTGGCCCGGAATGGCTTGGGCAGCGCCCAGGACAACTGGAATGCAGCCATCGCCGAGTACGAGGCGGTCCAGAAGAACCTGGCCGAACGCGCTGAAGCCAATCTCAACCTGGCCATGCTCTATCAAGCCAGCGGTCGTAGCGGTGAAGTCGAAGCGCTGCTGCGCACCGCCCTCAAGCGCGATCCGGATTTCTACCCGGCGCTGGTGACGCTGGTGCAATGGCTGGAGGCGAACGGACGCAATCAGGACGCTCAGACGCTGCTGGCACAGAGCCTGAAAGAACACCCGGATGCCGCCCTGCTGCAACACACTCAAGGCCTGTCGCTAGTGCGCGCGGGCAAATCCGCCCAGGCCATGCCGGCCCTGCGCAAGGCCGCGCAACTGGAACCTCAGAACGCTCAGTACGGTTACGTGTTAGCGGTGGCGTTGCATGACAGCGGCAAGGTCGATGAAGCCTGCCAAGAGCTGGAGCGGCTGCTGAAAGTGCAACCGGCCAATCGCAATGCCCGGTTGTCATTGATCCAGTACTACCTGGATAACGGGCAGGAACCCAAGGCGCAGGTGCTGTTGCAGGGCTGGAAGAAAATGAACAGGGGGGATCCGGCGCTGAAATAAGCCTTGCGCCAGGTCTGTAGCAGCTGCGTGTGGCGAGGGGATTTATCCCCGTTCGGCCGCGAAGCGGTCGTAAAACCTGAACGCACGATCTATCTGATGCACCGCGTCGTCTGAATTCACGACGGCTTCGCCGCCGAACGGGGCGGTGCGACGTTTCGATAAATCCCCTCACCACAACGCAGCTGCTATATCGACGGTGGAATCACCAGGACGAACCGCTTTTGAGCGCCAACTCCCGCCGACTATTCGCCCGCATCGCCTTGATCAACGACACCGTGCCGACCAGCAATATCGCTGCGCCGAACAGGAAGTCGATGTTGTATAACTGAAAGTCCTGCAACGGCCCCACCAGAAACAACCGGATCGCCCCGATACTCACCAGCGTGGCGAGAAAATCGATGCCGGGCTCGTCGCGATAAAACACGTGCATCAGCGGCAGGCAAATGACCAGCAGCAACAGCAAGACAATCACCTTGAACGAGCCTTTGCGCTCGACGCTGAACGCGCATTCGTTGGCGGCGTATGGCTTGTAATCCTCGTCGCGCACCAGCGAGTTTTTCTCATTGATGTACTCGACCCGGTTGTACTTTTGAATGGGCGTAAAGGTGTTCGACATCTCCATCACCGTGGTGATGTGGCGAAAGCGCAGGTCGATGCGCTCATTGCCCTTGAGGTAATACAGCACCGGTTTATAGCCATAACGGTAGGTGTCGAAGGGAAACTCGGTGGCGCGCCCCTGCACGCCAATCGGGCGTGGCTCGAGCTCCGCGTAGGCGCTTTTGTTGTCTGAGGCGAGGTTACGGCTCAGGGGTTTGATCCTGACCTGTTCGAGGAAAATCGGCGTGGCGCCGTAGGACCATTGCAGCGGTTCCAGGCGCAAGCGCAGCTCGTTACGGCCCAGGTCGTAGCGGTTGAAGGTGCGCTCGGAAACAATCACCGCGCCGCTGAGCATGAACTCGCCACGCAGGTTGTTGGTGATGCGCAGGGTCAGTTGATCCTTGCCCAGCGACAGCGCATCGGCAGCCGGTGGCGTGCCGCACCAGGCGTAACTGTCGAACGCGCCACCCAACTGCCCGCCGCGGTTTTCCTGAAACACATAAAAGTAACCGCCCCACAGGGTCAACATCAGCAGTAACGCGGTTAACCCTAAAATTTTCTTGCCCACACTCAAACCAGACTCCTTTCGGTACGACTTCCTTATGAGATGCGGACTCTACCAAAGTGACATCATCGACCCAAGCGAAACCCTCAACGTCGCCTGAACAACGGTCGCGGCTCAATCACCGAACGCCCATACAACACGCTCATCCCCGCCAGCCCTTTGAGCGCATCTTCGGCGGACTTGTCCTCACGCACCGCGAAGCTGTCGAACCCGCATTGACGCATGTGGCTGAGTTGATCGCGCAGTACGTCGCCGACCGCGCGTAACTCGCCCGTCCAGCCCAATCGAGTGCGCAGCAAGTACGCCTGGCTGTAACCGCGACCATCACGGAAACTCGGAAAATCCAGGGCAATCAGCGGCAGGTGTGAAAACCACGGTTTGAGGCATTCCACCTCATCGTCCGGCCCCAACCACACGCCCTTTTGCGGTGGCCCTTCAAGCCAGCGGGCCAACGGCAGAATCACTGCACCCGCCGGCCATTCATCGTTGACATTCCTGACCAGGGTCCAGGGATCATCAGCGACAATCCGTGCCACACCCTCCTCCAGCCGCAGCAAATTGTTCATGCCGACACCTCCAGCAGCTTCGGATAGACCTGCTCTTTGAACGGTTCCAGACCGATGCGCTGCAAGGTGTCGACGAACACTTCCTCGCTCTCGCGGTAATTGACGAACGTGGCGATGATTTGCTCGATCACCTCGGGCACTTCGGCGGCGCTAAAAGACGGGCCGATGACTTTGCCCAATGCGCTGTTCTTGCCCTGAGCACCGCCGAGGGTGATCTGGTACCACTCGCTGCCGTTCTTATCGACCCCCAGAATGCCTATGTTGCCGATGTGGTGGTGACCGCAGGCGTTCATGCAGCCGGAGATGTTCAGGCTGATGTCGCCCAGATCATGCAGATAGTCGAGGTCTTCGAAGCGTGCCTGAATGGCTTGCGCGATGGGGATCGACTTGGCATTGGCCAGCGCGCAGAAGTCGCCGCCGGGGCAGGCGATGATGTCGGTCAGCAAGCCGATATTGGCGCAGCCCAGGCCCTGTTCGCAGGCCAGGCACCAGAGCGAGTAGAGATCAGCCTTGGGCACGTCGGGCAACACAATGTTCTGTTCATGGGCGATGCGAATTTCGCCAAAACCGAACTGCTCGGACCAACGGGCAACCGCCTCCATTTGCTCGGCCGTGACATCACCCGGCGGCGAGGCAATACCCGGTTTGGTCGACAGCACCACGCTGGCATAGCCCGGCACTTTGTGCGGCTGGACATTGCGCGATACCCAACGGGCGAAGGCCGGGTTTTCGGAAAGGCGTGTGCCGAAATCAAGGTCGGTGTCCGCCAGCGCGCGGTAATCCGGCGGCACAAAGGCACTGGCCACGCGCTCATACTCGACATCGGTCAACTGCGCCGGGCCGTCCTTGAGGTACTGCCACTCCTCTTCCACTTCCCGGGCGAAGGCTTCGATGCCCAGCGCCTTGACCAGAATCTTGATCCGCGCCTTGTACTTGTTGTCGCGCCGACCGTGGCGGTTGTAGACCCGCAGCACCGCCTCGACGTAGGACAGCAGGTGCTGCCACGGCAACCCTTCGCGAATCTGTAAACCAAGGATCGGCGTGCGCCCCAACCCGCCGCCGACGATGACCCGCAGCAACCTCTGTCCGTCGGGTCCCGGGTAAAGATAGAGGCCGATGTCATGCATCATGATCGCCGCCCGGTCCTGCTCCGCCGAGCAGATAGCGATCTTGAACTTGCGCGGCAGGAACAGGAATTCCGGGTTGATGGTCGACCACTGCCGGAGGATTTCCGCCAGCGGTCGCGGGTCGATCATTTCATCCGCAGCCACCCCGGCAAAGGCTTCGGTGGTGATGTTGCGCACGCAGTTGCCGGAGGTCTGGATCGCGTGCATTTCCACTTGCGCCAGGCGTTCGAGGATGTCCGGCACCTGGGCCAGTTCGATCCAGTTGAACTGCATGTTCTGTCGCGTGGTGAAGTGGCCGTAGCCACGGTCGTAATCCCGGGCGATGCTCGCCAGCGTGCGCATTTGCGGCGCGCTTAACGTGCCGTAAGGAATCGCCACGCGCAGCATGTAGGCGTGTTTTTGCATGTACAGACCGTTTTGCAAACGCAGCGGCAGGAATTCTTCTTCACTCAACTCCTGCGCCATGAAGCGTTCGACCTGATCCCGAAACTGCGCGACCCGCTCAAAGACCAGGGCCCGGTCATAGTCATCGTACTGATACATGTGGCTACCTCATCAGGATTGATCGGGCTCTGCACAACCCCTGTGGGAGCGACCTGTGGCGAGGGGATTTATCCCCGTTGGGTCGCGAAGCGGCCCCGCGTCCGTCCAGACAGATCCTTTTGTCCGGATTGACGACTTCGCAGCCGAACGGGGCGGTGCGACGTTTCGCTAAATCCCCTCACCACAGGTCGCTCCCACAGCGATTTGGGTGAGTTAGAAGCTCTATGGCCCGTTTTCTTGAGGTGACTATGGACCTGCGGCGCAATGCGTTACAGATTCAGTTGGACGCTAAAAAACCGTATCAGGTTGTGGCAGATGGCCGCAGGGTTACCTTAAATCTGATCCGCACAAATGATGTTTTCCTGAGCCTGTTTTGTTTTTCGCAAGGTTTCTACAGTGCACGACATGCCAGTCCGGGTGGCCTGGCAAGACTTTGCAACCGTGGAAGCATTGACCATGAGCACAGCAACAATCGGACAGGCCTATAACTACAAGGTCGTCCGCCAATTCGTCGTGGCAACCGTGGTATGGGGTGTCGTGGGGATGGCGATGGGGGTGTGGATCGCCTCGCAACTGGTGTGGCCGCAGATGAACCTCGACCTGCCATGGACCACCTTCGGCCGCTTGCGCCCGTTGCACACCAGCCTGGTGATTTTCGGCTTTGCCGGCAGCGCGCAATTCGCCGCCAGTTACTACGCGGTACAGCGTACCTGCCAGGTGCGGCTGTTTTCGGACAAGCTCGCGGCATTCACTTTCTGGGGCTGGCAATCGGTGATTGTGGTGATGCTGATCACCCTGCCGCTGGGCTACACCACCACCAAGGAATACGCCGAGATCGAGTTCTCCGGCGCGGTGTGGATGACCGTGGTCTGGGTCGCGTATGCCATCGTGTTTTTCACCACCGTGGTGCAGCGCAAGACCAAGCACATCTACGTCGGCAATTGGTTCTTCGGCGCGTTTATCGTGGTGATCGCCATGTTGCACGTGGTCAATCACCTGGCGATTCCGGTGGACTGGTTCAAGTCCTATCCGGTGTATTCCGGGGCGACCGACGCCATGGTGCAGTGGTGGTACGGGCACAACGCGGTGGGCTTCTTCCTGACCACCGGGTTCCTGGGGATGATGTATTACTTCGTGCCGAAACAGGTTGGGCGGCCGGTGTATTCCTATCGCTTGTCGATCGTGCACTTCTGGGCGCTGATCACCCTGTACATCTGGGCCGGCCCGCATCACTTGCACTACACCGCGCTGCCGGACTGGGCGCAGTCGCTCGGCATGGCGATGTCGTTGATCCTGCTGGCGCCGAGCTGGGGCGGGATGATCAACGGCATGATGACGCTCTCGGGGGCCTGGCATAAGTTGCGCACCGACCCGATCCTGCGCTTTTTGGTGTTGTCCCTGGCCTTCTACGGCATGTCGACCTTCGAAGGGCCGATGATGGCGATCAAGACGGTCAACGCCCTCTCCCACTACACCGACTGGACCATCGGCCACGTTCACGCCGGCGCTCTGGGTTGGGTGGCAATGATCACATTCGGCTCGCTGTACCACATGATCCCGAAAATCTTCGGTCGCACGCAGATGCACAGCATCGGGCTGATCAACGCGCACTTCTGGCTCGCCACCATCGGCACCGTGCTGTACATCGCCTCGATGTGGGTCAACGGCATCACCCAGGGCTTGATGTGGCGTGCGATCAACGATGACGGCACGCTGACCTACTCCTTCGTCGAAGCCTTGCAGGCCAGCCATCCGGGGTTCGTGGTGCGCTTCGTCGGCGGTGTGTTCTTCCTCAGCGGCATGTTGCTGATGGCTTACAACGTCTGGCGCACGGTGCGGGTTTCGGACATCGAAATGGCCCACCGCGAAGCGCAGATTGCCTGAGGCGAGGGGCTTGAGATGATTGAGGTCGTGCTGAATGTGTTGGGGGTCGTGGGGCTTTGGCTGGCGGTTGAATACTGCCTGAAATACCAGACGACAGAGAGTCTGGAGGAAGCCAGTTTGATTCCGTTTGCCGATGACCCGGAGGTGGCACGGCGGGTGGAGTTGGCGACGGGGAAAACCGTGAAGGCGGTTGCGCCGGAAGAAGCAAAACCGGGCTGGGACAACCTGGAATTCTGACGCCACGCCGATCAATGTGGGAGCGGCGCATCGCCGCTCCCACAGGGGTATGTGTCAGGTCAGAGAATTCAGCTGCGTTCGCGGGGAATCAGGCTCTGCAACTGCTGCGCCAGAAAATTCGCATCGAATGCAAAGGTATCCGGGTCTTTCAAGCCATTGGTCTTGCGCCATTGCCAGTTGCTGGACGGTGGCAGGCATACCAACGAAATGCTGCCGTACCGCGCCGCTGTCAGGCCCATCACGGCCAGTGAAATCTGACCGCCGGCACCCATCACATCGGGCACAAACTCCACCGGCTTACCGGCGATCACAATGGACAGCTTCTCGGTCTTGAAGGTCGACGTTTCGACCGGAACGCTCGGTCCCGAGGCGACATAGGCCTCGCGGCTCACCTCCAGCAGATTCGGCGCCTGGACCGGTTCCAGCCATTGCTGGATCTGATTGAACAGTTCACCAATGCGCGTCGCCCACACGGCCGATTGCGACTCGAACAGTTGCTTCTTGTGCGCTTCGCTTTCTGCGTAATGGCGAAGCATCTCACCCAGTTGCTGTACGTCGTCCATTGTGGTGTTCCTTTGTTGAAGCGGTGCTGCGGACGTTGAGCATGGCAGATGCGCGTTGCCGGCGTACGACTAAAAGCGTGAACGGTATTGGCTGGGGGTCATGGCCAGGTATTTGCGAAAGGCACTGCCCATGTGGGACTGGTGGGCAAAGCCGGCGTCCAGGGCGATGTCGGCCAGGGACAGGTCGGTATGTTCAATCATCCAGCGTGCCGCCTGAAGCCGCACTTCAACGAGGTAAGCGTGGGGTGTCAGGCCGATGGCCCGGGTGAAGTCGCGCAGAAAGCGCAGCTCGTTTTGCCCGTAGGTGGCGGCCAATTGTTCAAGGGGCAGGGGCTCGTGGAACTGCTCGGCGATCAGGTCCAGCACTCGGGTGAAATCCCTGGGCGTGACGCGTTGCGCGGTATCGACCTTTGGACTCACCAAACCAACGAACTCCACCGCCCTTTGCTCAAGCGCCAGCCTGTCCGGTTGCGGAGCGAGCAACAGACGCCGCAGCTCCCGGCCCAGCACCAGCGCGCGGCGATTGCCTGAAGACTGCACACGGTGGTCAACCGAGGGTAAATGCTGATCGGCCAACGGCTCGTCCAGTCGCATCAGCAGGTATTCGCCACCGCTGGCCGATTCGGAAAACACTTCCACGCCGATCGGGGTGTAAGCCAGCACGCCAGGCAAGGTGTCGAAATCCACCCGGTGATCCGAATCGATGGCGTGCACGCCCTGTTGACGTTCCAGCGTCACCCCAAGGGTTTGCCACTGCACCGGGTCACGCGCGCTGTAAGCCGCACGGGGCATAAGCTGCAAGCAGAGTCTGCCGTCCAGCAGCTCCTGGCTCAGCACTGTTGGCATGTGAAATTTCCTGATAGATCGCGATGAAGAGCCATGGGTACTCTCAAATAAGGGCATGCTCGAACAAAGGGTTGCCATCACCAGGAGCACAACATGCGCACCATCGGCCTTATCGGCGGCATGAGCTGGGAGTCCAGCGCCGAGTATTACCGTCTTATCAACCAACAGGTGCGCGACCGACTCGGGCCGTTGCGTTCGGCGAAATTGTTAATGTACAGCGTCGACTTTGGCCCTGTCGAACAGGCCCAGCATGCGGGGCGCTGGGACGATGCCGCGGCGATTCTAGTGGATGCGGCGCAACGGTTGCAGGCGGGTGGCGCCGATTGCGTGGTGCTGTGCACCAACACCATGCACAAAGTGGCCGGGCAGATTCAGGCAGCGATCAGTATTCCGTTCCTGCACATCGCCGACCCGGCGGGTCAAGCTGCCGTCGAGGCTGGCGCGCTGAAAATCGGACTGCTCGGCACAGCGTTCACCATGGAGCAGGACTTCCTCAAGGAACGCCTGACTTCGATGGGGCTGACCGTGCTGGTGCCGGAGGCCGATGAACGTCAGGCCGTCCACCGGATCATCTATGACGAGTTGTGCGTCGGGGTGATCAGCGAGCCGTCACGCAAGGTCTATCAGCAGATCATCGAATCACTGACCCGACGTGGCGCCCAGGCAATCATCCTCGGTTGCACCGAAATCGGCCTGCTGATCAAACCCGAGCACAGCGCCCTGCCCTTGCTCGACACCACCGAACTGCATGCACAGGCAGCGGTGGCGTTCGCGTTGGGCGAGTGATTCAACCGGCCTTGGGCGGGCGACGCAGCCGCGCCATGCTCAAGGCATCGACCAGCACGCCGTCACGCACGGCGTAGTCGCGAAACAGCCCTTCGGTATCGAAGCCAAACTTGCGATACAGCCCGATGGCGGCTTCGTTGTCGGCGTACACCGAAAGCTCGAGCCGTTGCAGGTTCATCCAGTTGTCGGCGATGTCCAACGCCGCCGCCAACAGCTTCGAGCCGACGCCCTTGCCCTGCCAGGCTGTCGCTATGCCCATGCCGAGATTGCCGGCATGGCTGCGGCGGATCCTTGAAAACTGCTCCAGGCCAATATTGCCGATGACCGCCCCTTGATGCAGCGCCACCAGCTGCACCACACGTTCATTGTCCGGCGCCAGGCGTTTGCGCCAGGCCTCGGTGGACTGAAACGGCATTTGCAGCACCTGACGGGCAATGGCCGGGTCGTTGTAGAGCGCGGTAATGCCGTCGATGTGGGATTCGTTGAAACGTTCGAGGGTGATGACAGCGTCAGTGGCGGGCATGGGTGATTCATCCTTGAGACAGACATGGCCGCCCACTCTATACCGCAATCTTCCAGTGTGGCGAGAACCATGTGGGAGCGGGCTTGCTCGCGAAGGGGGGCTGGCAGTCAACATCATCGTTGAATGTGAAATCGCTTTCGCGAGCAAGCCCGCTCCCACATTTTGGATGGCGGTCACCCCTCGAACCACTCTCGGCGCTCTTCGAAGGTGTTCTGGATCAGCTCAACCATCATCTGCACCTGCGCTGAACCCTCGGACTCGGCATTGACCGCCATCCACACCTGACGCTGCATCGGTTGACTGAACAGTCCCGGCAACTCAATAAGGCCGCGATCGAAGCGGCTGATGTATCCGGGCAACAGGCCAATGCAGGCGCTGCAACGGATCATTTCCAGCATCAGTTCATAGGAATGCAACTGCACCACCCCGGCCAGGCGCTGATCCACGAGGGTATTCCACGGCCGGAAACAGTCGACCTGACGGTCATGCTGCCATTGCACCAACAGGAAATCCGTCAAGTCGTCGAGGCTGTCTGGCCGCGACGCCACCCGTGAATACCGTTTGGCGATGTGAGGCAGGTAGTCAAGCCGTGCCAGACGCCGGGGCTCGCTGACCGCAAAACTCGGGCCGGGCAGCGGTGATTCGGTGCCGGCCAGCCACAGCACCACATCGGCGCTGACCGCTTGCAGGGACAGTTCACTGTCCAGGGTGATGATGTCCAGGCGCACGCTGGCGTTGCGCCGCAACAAGGCAACCAGATCGCGACCGAGAATGTCATGCAGGATCGATTCGGCGACGGCCAGGCGAATCAACGGCTGTTCAATCACCGGCAAGTCGCGCTCGTGGGCCAAAGCAATCAACTGCGATTGCAGCTGCAATCCGTCACGACTGAGGGCAACGCCATTCTCTGAGTGGCTGAACAGCGAACACTGCAGTTGCGATTCAAGCTGCGCCAGTTGTTTACGCAGTTGGGTGGCCTTGATACTGAGACTGCGGGCCGCCTGCATGAAACAGCCGCAACGGGCACTGACCCGAAAAGACTGCGCCAGTACCGGATCGATCTCTGCCGCCAGTGCGCGCCAGGATGAGGTTTTTTCTACGGGCAAGCGGTACTCGGCAACTCGCTGGCGCGCTGTGGTTTCCATGAATCGCATCGCTGACTCCCTGTCGATCTGTCCTTGAGAGCCTCATCCTGCGCAGGGTTTATGAACCTGACGTGACACTCGGAGCGGAAAATCGATTCAGCCTCCAGGGGTTTGCCGAAAACTTACCGCCAGGCGATTCCAGCTGTTGATCGTGGTAACGGCGATGGTCAGGTCGACCATCTCGCCCTCGTTGAACTGCTCCCGGGCCTGCGTGTAAACGTCGTCCGGCACATGGCTTTCAGAGAGCAACGTGACGGCTTCGGTCCAGGCCAGCGCCGCGCGTTCTCGCGCATTGAAGAAGCCACTGTCGCGCCAGACCACGATCGAATACAACCGACGGTCAGTCTCGCCGAGTCGCCGGGCATCCACCGAGTGCATGTCAGTGCAGAAAGCGCAGCCATTGAGTTGCGAGGCGCGGATCTTGATCAAGTGCAGCAAGGCCGGCTCGATGCTGAGGTTACTGGTCAACGCCTCCATGGCAATCATCGCTTTCATCGCCTTGGGCGATGCGCTGTAGTAATCCAAGCGGGCGTTCATGGCGTGACCTCGTGGATCGAATGTGTGCCCCTCAAGGTAGGCGCTGATACGCCGACGTTACAGATCCAATTCTGCGAAATACCCGTGGACCACTCAGGCACCAGACCAATCGGAGGTTTTTCGCCCACGCAACTTTTGCGCAGGCGTTCATGCGGGTAATCTGGCCCGACGCACACGCGCCTCAATCGCCCCAGGAGCTTCGCCGGTATGGAACTTCACGTTGTCATCAACGGCCGCAAGGACCTGGCAGGCCAGTTGTACAACCAACTGCGCAGCGCCATCGAATCCGGCCGTCTGGCAGCCGGGACGCAGCTGCCGCCCAGCCGTTTACTGGCTGAACAACTGGGCATTTCGCGCAAGACCATTTCCGACACCTACACGCAACTGACCTACGAAAACTTCCTCACCGGAGTCATCGGCAAAGGCACCTACGTCAACGCCCGACCGGCGAAAATCACCCGTAAGCAGAGCCATTCGGAGTTGGCCAGTGCCGAGGTCATCGAGTCCTGGCGCAACTTGCCAGTGTTTCTGCGCCATCCGACGCTGGAAGGCTCGTTGCGTTACGACTTCATCGGCGGCGCCACCAGCAAGGGCCAGTTCCCCCAGGATGACTGGCGGCGCTGCACCGCTCACGCCTTGCGCCAGATCGCTGCGTCCAAGGGCTTCTACAGTTTGCCCGAAGGCCTGCCGGCGTTACGCAATGCGATTGCCCGGCACATCGCGTTTTCCCGCGGGGTCAATTGCCAGGACGAAGACGTGGTGGTGTGCAACGGTGCGCAACAGGCGCTGGACCTGATCTCCCGGGTGCTCACGCGGCCCGGCAGCATCGTCGCCATGGAAGACCCCGGTTACCCGCCCGCACGCCTGTTGTTCGGTACCCACGGCGCCACGGTGATCGGCGTCCCGGTGGATGCCGAAGGCATTCAAGTGGACAAAATCCCCCTTGGCACCCGCCTGATCTACGTCACCCCGTCGCACCAGTTTCCGCTCGGCATGCCGATGAGCCAGGCGCGCCGGGTGGCGCTGCTGGAGCGGGCCCATGAGTTGGGCGCGATCATCATCGAGGACGATTACGACAGCGAATTCCGCTACGAAGGCCGGCCCACCGATTCGCTGCAAAGCATGGATGAACGCGGCATCGTCGCTTACGTCGGGACCTTTTCGAAAACCCTGCTACCGGAGCTGCGCCTGGGTTATGCGATCCTGCCGCCGGCAATTCTCGAAGCGGTCATTCGCGCCAAGCAGCTCACCGACCTGCACACGTCCACCCTGCCCCAATGGGCGCTGGCCAAGTTCATCGCCGAAGGTTGTCTGCTCAAGCATGTCCGGCGCTGCCATACGATCTATGCCGGACGCCGTGAGCGGATCCTTGAGCGCATGGCCGGCGATCTGTCACCGTGGCTCGAGGCGGTTCCGACCACCGCCGGGTTCCACATGGTGGTTATGTGCAAAGTGTCTATCGATATTCCATTGGTGATCGAGCTGGCAAAAAAGGTCGAAGTCGGGGTGTATCCCATCGACAGTTTTTTCTATCAGCAAGCGCCGCAGTCCGGGCTGTTCCTCGGTTTTGGCGCCATCGAAACCCTGGACATCGACATCGCCCTGGACCGCCTGCGGGACATTTTGCAGCATGTCGCCTGACGAATTGGTCTGCGTTTTTATCCCGCGATTGGCTATTGGTGGTCCGGGAATGCAGGCCTATCCTGCATAAACGTTATCCCTCAATGAGCAGGATTCGTCCGGCCTGATTCAGGAGTGTGAGCAATGTCCAACGAAGTGATCAATACCGTTAAGGTGCAGGCCGCCGCCGGCCGCTCGGACGAACTGGGTAAGCAACTGCAAAAAATCGTCGACACCCTGCGCGAATTACCGGGCTGCGATTCCTATATGGTCGACCGCTGCCCCGAGGACGGCAACCGTTGGACGGTCAGTGCCCGCTGGCAATCGGAAGCGGCCATGCACATGCATTTCAACTGCCCTGAAGTACAAGGCTTTATCAGCCTGATCGACAGCCGCCTGGCCAACAGCGTCGACTTCAACAGCTTTCCTATCGTTTAAAAATTAGGTCGCCGCCTTCGGCTACTCCTACAGGGCTATGGGTACCTCTGTAGAAGTAGCTGGAGGCGGCGATCTTGTTTTTTCAACGCGCAGGATTGGTCCCCTCGCCTTCACGAAAATTGGCTGTTTGATTGGCCTTGGCCGAGACTTACTGTGGTCCCTGACTCTAACCACAGCAGGTGATAACCCATGAATGCCTTACGCTACTGTGCTGCGCCCCTCGCCGCCCTGGCCCTGACCTTTTGCGCCGCGACATACGCTCACGAAGCCGCCCCTTCGGAAAAGGTCACGGTGTTGCAGGACCAGATGTTGAAAAACGCACCGGGCAAAAAAGCGCTGATGATCGAAGTCGATTACAAACCCGGCCAATCATCCATCGCCCACAAGCACGACGGCACGGCCATGGCTTACGTCATTTCGGGAGAAATCATTTCCCAGGTCAAAGGCGAAAAGCCGATCACTTACAAGGCCGGTGAATACTGGTATGAGCCAGCCGGCTCGGAGCATTTGGTCTCGAAAAATGCCAGTGCCACCAAACCCGCCAAACTGTTGGTATTTATGGTGTTAGCGCCCGACGAAAAAGTATTGATCCCTTTGGAAAACTGATAGCTGTTGCGCCAGCCATAAATAAACAGGCTCGAATTAACAATTCGGGCCTGTTTATTTCCCGGCGCAATTAACCGGGATCTTTTAAACCAAACAAAAACTAGTGATCACCTGACAAGTGTAGTGATTGGCCATTTCATTCAGTGTCGACAGGTTTAGTCTGGAATCTCCGCCGACTGTGTCCGGCCTATTAACGTTCCGACTCAAGTTGTTTCACGGGAGAAACACCATGAAACTTGCACTTGTCAGTACCTTGACGATAACGATTCTTTTAACGGGTTGTTCAATACCCACTGCACCGAAAGCTGTTTCTTCGCTCGACGGCATTTTCACCGGACCGGTCGGCCGCAGCAGCGCCACGCATGTCACCCATGGCAGCAACGTGTCCCTGGGCATCGTGTACAGCCGCAACACGCAGACCAACCGCGACTACCTTCAGGATTACCAGGCCAACGCCGGCACCGGTTTCGGCCAGAGCCTGCTGGTGCAGTCGATTCACGATGCCTACGTCGCCACCTCCAAACCGGACCTGGCGGTGGACTGGGTCAAAGCATCCTTGCAACGTCAGTTTGGCTCGGTGACGGTGTATCCGGACATGCAAAGTCTCAAGGCCGCTAAACCGGACGTGGTCGCCATTGTCGACACGCGCAGTCAATTGATGACCTCGCGCAGTTCGGACATCAGCGCAAATGTCAGCGCAGCGTTCTACGATTCCAACTTCAACTACATCGGCACTGCGCAGGGTCATGACGCTAAAGAACTGAGTCCGTTATGGGCGGACTATAAACGCAGCGAAGAGATCGTTGCCGATATAAACGAACAACAGAATGTGCAAGTCAGGGCTTTGCAAAAGTTTGACCAGTCGCTCAGTAATTTATTGACCAGGCCGACAGATAAAGTGTCGATGATCGATAATAAAATAGGCAAAAAGTTGTATTGAGGTTGATGGCCCCTTCGCGAGCAAGCCCGCTCCCACATTAGTTCTGTGTACGACGCAAAACCAATGTGGGAGCGGGCTTGCTCGCGAAAGGGCCCGACCAGACAGCGCAAACTTTCAGGCAAAAAAAAGCCCCGTCTTTCTCAAGACGGGGCTTCTTCATTCAGCGCCTGATCAGGCCGCCGGCTCCAACTCAGCGCTGGCAATGCTAGCGGCAGTGACGGGCACTACCGCTTGACCGCTCAACGCCAGATCCAGCAACTCACGGTTGGCCACCGCATACATGGCGTAATCAGTGCCGCTGGCGGCACGGATTTCTACCAGCATGGCGCGCCAGCGTTCGATCATGCCTTCGTGCTCTTCCATCCAAAGTTCCAGACGGGTTTCCACGTCCTGGGTGCCGTCGCCCTGTTGCAGGACGGAGATGGTGATCGCACGTTGTTGCCAGTCGACGTCATCGCGGAACGCTTCACGGGCCAGGGCCTGCCAGTTGTTTTCAACCGGCAGAGCGCTGATCTGTTGCAGGTACCAGGTGATGTCCAGCGCGCTGCCCACGGCGAAGTATGCCTTCGCCACGTCGGCGGCGTTCTGACCGGTCACGTCGGACGCTTCGATGATCGGCAGCAAGGTGTACAGGTGAGTGGTGCCTGCAACCATGCGCGCCAGCAACTCAGGAACGCCAGCCGCAACGTACGCCTGATAACGGGTCTGCCAGCCTTCGCGGGTCGGGCCTTCCAGCAGTTCGTCGAGCTTGAGGCCCAGCGCTGCCAGATGTGGACCGAAGTGCGCGACGTCACGGGCAGCATTCTGCTCGTTACGACGGCTGCGCAGGAACCAGCGCGTAGCGCGACGGCCCAGACGCATCAGCTCATCCATCAGCTCCAGTTGCACGTCAGCGGAAACCTGGTAGTCCAGTGCTTCGATCTGACGGAACCAGTGCGGGAGATGGAAGATGTCGCGCACGATCACGTAAGCACCGGCCACGTTCGCCGGGCTCATGCCGGTCGACTCTTTGAGTCGTTGAACGAAGGTGATGCCCATGTGGTTGACCAGATCGTTGGCGATCTGGGTGCTGACGATCTCACGCTTCAGACGGTGACGGCGCATGGCGTCGGAGAACTTGCTCACCAGGGTCGGCGGGAAAGCGGTTTCCATGTCGCGCGTCAGGTAATCGTCGTCCGGCACCTGGGAGTTGAGCAGCGCTTCCTTGAGGTCGATCTTACTGTAGGAGATCAGCACCGACAGCTCTGCACGGGTCAGGCCATGGCCTTCCGCGAGACGCTCGTTGATCGCTTCTTCAGACGGCAGGAACTCGATGGCGCGATCCAGCTTGCCGCGGCCTTCCAGATCGTTCATCAGACGCTTGTATTCGGCAATCCGCACGAAGGCACGGCGTGCCGCAAGGGACAGTGCCTGAGTCTGCTTGTAGTTGTTGCCCAGCACCAGGTTGCCGACTTCGTCGGTCATGCTCGCCAGCAACTGGTTACGTTGCTTGTCGGTCATGTCACCGGCATGAACCACTTCGTTCAGCAGGATCTTGATGTTCACTTCGTGGTCGGAGCAGTCCACACCACCGGCGTTGTCGATGAAGTCGGTGTTGGAACCGCCGCCATTGAGGCCGAATTCGACACGACCCAGCTGGGTCATACCGAGGTTACCGCCCTCGCCCACGACTTTGCAGCGCAGTTCGTTGCCGTTCACGCGCAGCGCATCGTTGGCCTTGTCGCCGACATCGGCGTGGCTTTCGCTGCTGGCTTTGACGTAAGTACCGATACCGCCGTTCCACAACAGATCCACCGGTGCCTTGAGCAAGGCGTTCAGCAGTTCGGTCGGGGTCAGCTTGTCAGCCTGAATGTCGAAGCGCTCTTTCATCTGCGGGGAAATCGCGATGCTTTTCGCGCTACGGGAGAAGATCCCGCCGCCTTCGGACATGATGCTGGTGTCGTAATCCGACCAGGCCGAACGCGGCAGGTCGAACAGGCGCTGACGCTCGGCGAAGCTGTTGGCCGGCTCCGGGTTCGGGTCGATGAAGATGTGCAGGTGGTTGAACGCTGCGACCAGTTGCAGCTTGTCGGACATCAACAAACCGTTACCGAACACGTCACCGGCCATGTCGCCGACGCCGACCACCGTGATGTTGTCTTCCTGAACATTGATGCCGCGTTCGCGGAAGTGACGTTGAACGCCAACCCACGCGCCCTTGGCGGTGATGCCCATTTTCTTGTGGTCGTAACCGGCCGAGCCGCCCGATGCGAACGCATCGCCGAGCCAGAAGCCGTAGTCGATGGCGATACCGTTGGCGATGTCGGAGAAGGTTGCAGTGCCCTTGTCCGCAGCGACCACCAGGTACGGGTCATCGTCGTCATGCCGCACGACGTTGGCCGGCGGTACCAGCGCACCGTCTTTCAGGTTGTCGGTGATGTCCAACAGGCCCGAGATGAAGATGCGGTAGCAGGCGATGCCCTCGGCCGCGATCTCGTCCCGACCGCCACCCAGTGGCAGGCGACGCGGCAGGAAGCCGCCCTTCGCGCCCACCGGCACGATGACCGAGTTCTTCACTTGCTGGGCTTTTACCAGGCCCAGGACTTCGGTGCGGTAGTCTTCTTCACGATCAGACCAGCGCAGACCACCGCGAGCAACGTTACCGAAGCGCAGGTGCACGCCTTCGACACGTGGCGAGTAAACGAAGATTTCGAACTTCGGTACTGGCTTCGGCAGCTCTGGAATCTGGTGCGGGTTGAACTTGAAGCTGAAGTAGGACTTGTTCTGACCGTGCGCGTCGGTCTGGTAGAAGTTGGTCCGCAGGGTGGCCTTGATCAGGTCCAGGTAGCGACGCAGGATACGGTCTTCGTTCAGTACCTGAACGTCGTCCAGGGCGCTGAGAATCGCGTGTTCCAGGCGTTGCTGCTTGTCTTCCAGATCGTCGCCGGTCAGCTTGCGCGCCAGGTAGAAACGGGTTTTGAACAACCGGGTCAACTCGCGAGCGATGTCGGTGTGGTTGTTCAGGGTGCTGGCGATGTAACCCAGGTCGAAGCCCAGGCGAATCTGCTTCATGTAACGGGCGTAGGCACGCAGCAGCGCGACGTCGCGCCATGGCAGGCCGGCAGTCAGCACCAGGCGGTTGAACGCATCGTTCTCGGCATCGCCGCGCACGATGTGGACGAAAGCGTCCTGCAAGGTGTCGTTGAGTTGCTGGATGTCGAGTTCCAGGCCTTCAGCGGCGGTGAACGCAAAGTCGTGAATCCAGAACTCGCGGCCATTGTTGTGACGCAGGCGATACGGGAATTCACCCAGCACGCGCAGGCCGAGGTTTTCCAGGATCGGCAATACGTCTGACAACGCCAGCGGGGTATCGGCGTGATACAGCTTGCAGTGCAGCTCGCGCTGACCGGAGACCTGACCCAGTGGCTGATAGAAGCTCATCACCAGCGGGTTGGATTCTTTCAGGCTCAGCAGGTGCTGCATGTCGACCACAGCCGAATGCGCGGCGAAACGCTCGCGGTAACCGGCCGGGAAGCCTTTCGGGAAGTCGGCCAACACGTTGGTGCCGTGGGCTTCGCCGAAGCTTTCGACCACCAGGCTCGCGTAGTCGTCCTGCCAGCTGCGGCAGGCTTGCACGACTTCTTTTTCCAGCAGAACCGGGTCGATGTCCAGACGGTTCTTCGGATCGACGCGCAAAATCAGCTGCACGCGGGCCAGCACGGACTCGGAGAAGAAGGTCCAGAACTCGCAGTCCGAGGCTTTCAGGCGATCCATCAGCACTTGCTGGATCTTCTGGCGCACTTCGGTGGAGTAGATATCGCGCGGCACGTAGGCCAGGCAGTAGCAGAAACGACCGTACGGGTCTTTGCGCAGGAACACGCGAATCTTGTTGCGTTCCTGGATCTGCACGATCGACATCACGGTGGCAAACAGTTCGTCGACCGGGGTCTGGAACAGGTCGTCGCGCGGCAGCACTTCAACCACCTGAGCCAGTTCCTTGCCCAGGTGAGCCTTGGCCTGGAAGCCGGAACGGCGTTCGATTTCTTCGACCTTGCGGCGGATGTACGGGATGACCCGCACGCTCTCGCCATACACCGAGGAGGTGTACAGGCCCATGAAACGGCATTCCTTGATCACGTTGCCGTCGGCATCGATTTCACGGATCGACACGTAATCCGGGTAAGCCGGACGGTGTACACGGCTTGGGTGCGCAGCCTTGGCGAACGACAGCAGGGTCGGTTCGCGCAGGTAGTTTACGGCGTAGTCTTCGATGCGCAGGTCATCGTAGGTCAGGCCGGTGCGCAGCAATTTGGTCAGGCCGAGGAAGGAGTCCTGGTCGTAGACGATGTGGCCGCCGTCGGCTTCATCGCGCACCACGAACTCTTCATAGCCCAGGAACGTGAAGTGGTTGCCCACCAGCCATTCCAGGAAGCTTTTGATTTCGCCTTTTTCTTCAGGGTCGACCGCGAACTGGCTGTTGTCCAGGCCGGTGAGGATTTCCTGGACCTTGGCTTTCATCGGCTCGAAATCGGCAACTGCGACGCGGACTTCACCGAGTACCTGTTCCAGCTCTTTGCTCAGGACATTGAGCTCGGCGGTGTTGGCGCAACGGTCGATTTCCAGGTACATCAGCGATTCTTGAAGAATGCCTTCGCCCTGGGTGCCTTTCGGCAGGATTTCCAGCAACTCGCCCTTGCTGCCGCGACGTACGCTCAGCACAGTGGTTTGCAGAGTATGGATGCTGTAGCCGCGACGGTTCAGCTCGGTGCGTACCGAGTCCACCAGAAATGGCAGGTCGTGGTGCAGCACTTCGACCGCGGTGTGGGTCGACTGCCAGCCGTGGCGTTCGTAATCGGGGTTGTAGACGCGCACTTGCGGTTGCGCGTGATCGAAGCGCTCAAGCAGGCGCCACGCAGAAAGGGTGCAGCCGGCGAGGTCGGACAACCGACGCTGGGTCAGCTCGTCCAGGGAAATGATGCCGAAAAATTGTTCCGCGAACAGCGCCACTTGTGGCAGTGCCTGTTCACTGATGTGCTGGGCCAGTGCCGCTTGCAGTTGGTGCTGGAAGTCGGCTTTGCTGGCTGCGGTGAAGAACGCCATCTGTGGTACTCCGCTTGGGCTTGTTATTGATGGAAGCGTCGCGTGCAAACCCCTTTCGGGGCAATCCGTCACCCTGTTCCTGATTCTCGGGCAGAGGAAACAGGATGACAGGTGGGTGAAGCTGGACGAGACACTCAGGTCACATTCACCTTCCATGAATGGGCATCTGCAAAAACGACTGGGCAAGGTGCAGCGCAATGCCTTTACAGGTGCTCATCCGTTGCGCAGCTTAACCAGTGCGGCAAGCCCCGTGCTTGCAGCGCTGCGACATATTCGGTCATCGGTACGCAGCTTGCGCCTTGTGCATCGAACAACACTAGCAGCCACACGGCAAAACGGGGGGTTTAAGCCCGGTTTAGCGGCACATCCGTACCAGAAATGACCAGCAATACCCCAGATGTTCACGACACATCCTCAGACACTCAGGCGAGCAGAAATTCCCCAGGGCTGGCAGAATCGCCCTTTGTTCGTCTTCACAACGCTCGTCGAGCCAGGAATTCCCCATGCAAATGACCACCGCCCTCTTGATCGTCAACCCGTGCGACGACGAAGAAGACAACATGGCCATGCTCTGCTGCCACAGCGATCAGGGCGATATGTTCCTGATGACCCGCTACCCGGACGAGGACGCGCTGGACATCAGCCTTGGCGACGAGCCTTCGACGCTGGACGGCGTAAAAGTCACCCTCAGCGCTACCCGCCTGCTGATCGAAATCGCTGCTGCTGACGCCGATGCGCTCAATGGTGATGATTCGCTGGAAATCATTCACAGCACTGATGCGAGCGACTTGGCGGAAGTGGAAGAAACACTGCAGAACATCCTCAAGGGTACTGGCACCTACATAAGTCAGCTCTGAGCCCCTGAGTCTCGGGTACCTGAACCTGCCTCATCGCGAGCAGGCTCGCTCCCACAGGGGATCTCCTGCGGATGCAAAATTTGCGTCCAGCACAATTCCAATGTGGGAGCGGGCTTGCTCGCGAAGAGGCCCGAAAGAACACCATCACCCTCTGAGTCCTACAAAATTCAAACAATCTCGCCAATCAATTCCTGCACTTTGCACAAAATGCCGTTAGTCGCCGCCCCCCGCGATAGATTAAAGTAACGCCCCCAGCCCTGGCGTTATTCGAACGTCTTCGGTCACCCTTTCCAGGAACAGTCATCGATGGAACATCGTGAAGCGCTGCTAGCGCTGCGAACCTTTCTTTCAACGCAGATTCTCGGCCAGGAAAAACTCATCGAGCGCTTGCTCATCGCCTTGCTCGCCGACGGCCACATGCTGGTCGAGGGCGCTCCGGGCCTGGCCAAGACCAAGGCCATCAAAGAACTTGCCGAAGGCATCGAAGCACAGTTCCATCGCATCCAGTTCACCCCCGACCTGTTGCCGGCCGACATCACCGGTACGGAAATCTATCGCCCGGAAACCGGCAGTTTCGTGTTCCAGCAAGGCCCGATCTTCCACAACCTGGTACTGGCGGACGAAATCAACCGCGCCCCGGCCAAGGTTCAATCGGCCCTGCTCGAAGCCATGGGCGAGCGCCAGGTCAGCGTCGGGCGCAGCACCTACGAGCTGTCGCCGCTGTTTTTGGTGATGGCCACGCAAAACCCGATCGAGCAGGAAGGCACCTATCCATTGCCCGAAGCGCAGCTCGACCGCTTCCTGATGCATGTGAAAATCGGCTTCCCGGACGCCGCCGTCGAACGTCGGATCCTGCAACAGGCCCGTGGCGAAGCGCTGAACGGCGAAACCAAGCCCGAGCGCCGGGTCAGCCAGCAGGCGATTTTTGCCGCACGCAAGGAAATCCTTGGCTTGTACATGGCCGATGCCGTGGAGGAATACCTGGTGCAACTGGTCATGGCCACCCGCACCCCGGCCAAGTTCGACCCGGAGATGGCCGAGTGGATCGCCTATGGCGCCAGCCCGCGCGGCTCGATTGCCCTCGACCGTTGCGCCCGGGCCCACGCCTGGCTGGCCGGTCGCGACTTCGTCAGCCCGGAAGACATTCAAGCTGTGCTGTTCGACGTACTGCGCCACCGCATCATTCTTTCCTTTGAAGCCGAAGCCGCGGGCATCGACCAGGACCGGGTGGTCCAGCGGATTCTCGACGTCGTAGCCGTCGCTTGACCCCGATGAACGTCATCCTGCCGCCCGAGCCGGGCATCCGTGTCAGCCTCGCCGAACTGATCGAGATGCGTCATCGCGTGCGTGAAGTGCAACTGTTTTCCACACCGAGCCAGCGCAGCCCGCTGATCGGCCTGCACCACTCCAAACTGCGCGGGCGCGGGGTGGACTTCGATCAGGTGCGGGTCTATCAGGCCGGCGATGACGTGCGCAGCATCGATTGGCGCGTCACCGCCCGCACCCAGGAACCCCACACCAAGCTGTTCCATGAAGAGCGGGAGCGGCCGATTTTCATCATGGTCGAGCAAAGCCGCCGACTGTTTTTCGGCTCGGGGCTGATGTTCAAATCGGTGCTCGCCGCCCAGGCAGCAAGCCTGATCGGCTGGGCCGCACTGGGTCATAACGATCGGGTCGGCGGACTGGTGTTCGGCAACAACGAGCACTATGAAATCAAGCCACGACGCAGCAAACAGAGCCTGCTGCAATTGCTCAACCGGCTGGTGCGGGTCAATCAGTCGCTGCACACGGAAAACGAGCCGGACCGGGACGCCTTCAACATTGCCCTGCGTCGCGCCCGGGAAGTACTGCGTCCCGGCAGCCTGGTGATCATCATCTGCGACGAACGCACCCTGACCGAGGGCGCCGAACAGCAGCTGAGCCTGTTGTCGCGGCATTGCGATCTATTACTGCTGCCGGTATCCGATCCGCTGGATCACGCCCTGCCCGCCGCCGGGCTTTTACGTTTTGCCGAACGCGGTGCGCAACTGGAGCTCGACACCCTGAATTTCGAGCTGCGCCAGACCTATCGCGCCCAGGCCGAAGCGCGCCTCGCTCGCTGGGAATTGCTCGCGCAGAAGCTGCGGGTGTTGCTGATGCCCCTGAGCACCCAGAGCGAAATGGTTGAACAATTGCGCGAATACCTGAACCCGCAGAAACCGGGGAAAGGCCGATGAGCAGCCTCGATCAACTGCAACCGCTGATCTCCCCGCCACCCATCGAATTCTGGCCACCGGCACCGGGCTGGTGGCTGTTGCTGGTGTTAGTGCCGTTCATTGGTTTCGGTCTGTGGAAGGCCAGGCACTTCTTTGCGAACAAACGCCCGATCGTGCGCGCCGAACAACCGCTGGACCCGGTGCGCCTCGCCGCGCTGGCAGAACTCGCGCGGATGCCCAAACCCTACGACGGCGCGCCGGCCGGTGCCTGGTTGCAGCAACTCAACGGTTTGCTCAAACGCCTGTGCCGCAACCATTACCCCTACAGCCAGAGCCACACCCTCAATGGGCGCAAATGGCTGGCATTCCTCGACAATCGCTGCCCGGCCGCCGGCCTGACCCGCTGGATGGTGCTGGTCGAAGGCGCCTACAAACCCGAATGCAAACTCGACGACAAGGCCATCGCCGGCCTGACTCAAGCGGTCGACACCTGGATTCGTAAACATGTTTGAGTTCGCCTGGCCGTGGGTCTTTGCCCTGTTGCCGCTGCCCTGGCTGATGCGCATCGTGCTGCCTGTCGCCGACAGTGGCGAGCCGGCGCTCAAAGTCAGTTTCCTCGGCGACCTCGAAGGCCTGGTCCGCCGCCGCGCCCGGGCCAACCTGCCGGCCTGGCGCCAACAGGCACCGTTCATTCTGCTGTGGCTGTTGCTACTGATCGCGGCGGCGCGCCCGCAATGGCTTGGCGAACCGCTGCCCATCGCCGCCAGCGGTCGCGATCTGCTGGTAGCGGTCGACGTGTCCGGCTCGATGGATTTCCCCGACATGCAATGGCAGGACGAAGAAGTCAGTCGACTCACCCTGGTTCAGCACTTGCTCGGTGACTTCCTTGAAAGTCGCGATGGCGATCGCGTCGGCCTGATCCTGTTCGGCAGCCAGGCGTATCTGCAAGCACCGCTGACGTTCGACCGGCACACGGTGCGCGTGTGGCTCGACGAGGCGCGGATCGGCATCGCCGGCAAGAACACCGCCATCGGCGATGCCATCGGCCTGGCCCTCAAACGCCTGCGCCAACGCCCGGCACAAAGTCGCGTACTGATTCTGGTCACTGACGGCGCCAACAACGGTGGCCAAATCGACCCGCTCACGGCTGCGCGGCTGGCGGCTAGCGAAGGCGTGAAAATCTACCCGATCGGCATCGGCGCCGATCCGGAGCAAAGCGGCACTTTGGGTTTCCTGGGGGTCAACCCGAGCCTCGACCTCGACGAACCCTCCTTGATGGCGATCGCCGAAGCCACGGGCGGCCAGTATTTTCGCGCCCATGATGGCAAGGAACTGCAAGCGATCAAGGACACCCTTGACCAACTGGAACCGGTGACCCAGCAACCGACTCAGGCCCGCCCGGCCCAGGCGTTGTACCACTGGCCTTTGGCGCTGGCGTTGCTGTTGAGCATGCTGTTGGTTGTTCGCGAGCGCTGGCCGGACAACCCGTTGCGGCGACTGTTCACCAAGGACCTTCTGCAAACTCAACTGCCCGACTGGCGCCAGCGGCTGAAACGCCTGCGTCTGCGGAGGCGCCGATGAGCGCACTCTGGCCGTACTTGTTTCGCCCCTGGTGGTTGCTGTTGTTGCCATTGCTTGGCTGGTTGCTCTGGCAACTCTGGCATCGGCAGAAACGCGCCGGGCGCTGGCAGATGATTCTGCCACCGGCGTTCCATGCCGCGCTGCTCAGTGGTGGCAGCGGTCGCGACAGCAAATTGCCGTGGGTCATCCTTGGATGTGCCTGGGTGCTGACCGTTCTGGCGCTGCTTGGGCCGAGCTGGGAACGTGTCGAGCAAGCCAGCCAGAAACCCGCCGACCCATTGGTCGTGGTCCTTGAGCTGACCCCGGAAATGCTCGCCACCGACGTACCGCCCAGCCGGCTGGAACAGGCTCGGCGCAAGCTGTTCGACCTGCTGGAGAACCGCAGCGATGCCCAGACCGCGATCGTCGTCTACGCCGGCAGCGCTCACACGCTGGTGCCGCTATCTGATGACCTGTCGACCAGCCGTAATCTATTGGATGCCCTCAAGCCTTCGCTGATGCCCCAAGTGGGACATCGCGCCGACCTGGCGGTGACCAAGGCCCTTGCCCTGCTGAAACAGGGCGCCCTCGGTGACGGGCGGATCCTGCTGATCGGTTCGACCTTGACCGAACTGGAACGCCAGGGGATTGAGCAGGCGCTGGACGGCAAATCGACTCAATTTCTGATGCTCGGTATCGGCACTGCCGAAGGCGCGCCGATCACCCAGGAGGACGGCAGTTTTCTGAAGGACGACCAAGGCGCGATTCTGGTGCCACATCTGGACGAGCCAAGCCTGATAGCCTTTGCCAACGACCTGGGCGGAAGCTATCGCCACGCGCGCCTGGACGATGCCGACTTGCGTGCACTCGGCTTGCTCGAGGGACCACGCGCGCTGCGCAACGACGGCCATACCCTGCGCCTCGATACGTGGGCCGATCAGGGTTACTGGCTGTTGTTGCCGTTGCTGCTGCTGGCGGCGTGCGCCGGTCGTCGCGGCTGGCTGTTCTGCTTGCCACTGCTGTTTTTGCTGCCACAACCGAGTTATGCCTTCGACTTCAACGATTTGTGGCTGCGGCCCGACCAACAGGGTTTGATCCTGCTCAAGCAAAAGCGCCCGGCCGAGGCGGCGCAGCATTTTGAAGATCGACAATGGCAAGGTGTCGCGCTCTACGAGGCAGGCGACTACAGCGGCGCCGCCCAGCGGTTCGCCGAAGGCAGCGACGCCCACGCCCACTACAATCGTGGCAACGCCCTGGCCAAAAGCGGCGAGCTGGAAGCCGCGCTGGATGCCTACGATCAGGCACTGGAACGCCAACCGGATTTGCGTCCCGCCCTGACCAACAAAGCGCTGGTGGAAACTCTGCTCAAGCAGAAAAACACTCCACCGCCCGTTGATCAGGACAAAAACGCCGGCAACGAGACCGAGCCCCCCACGCAAGAACCGCCGCCGGGCGCGGCCACGCAACCGTCGGATAAGGGCGAACCGAAAACCGACGGCCAACCAACCACGACGGACTCTGACCAACAGAGCAAAGCGCCGTCGAAACCCGGCACCAATGAAGTCCCGGGCAGTGAGCTGGGGGATGAAGACAGCACCCGACCACCGATGCGCCCGGCCAACGACAGCATCGACGGTGAACAGCGCCAGGCGCTGGAGCAATGGCTGCGCAAGATCCCGGATGACCCGGGTGAATTGCTCAGGCGCAAATTCTGGTATGAACAGCAACAACATCAGGATCAGGGAAAAACTCGATGACCCGCTTCACCACTTTCTTGCTCGCACTGCTGATCTGCACTGTTCAGGCCCAGGCTGCGGGGCTGGTCGCCAGTGTGGATCGCAGTCGCCTGAACAGCGGCGAAACGATTGAACTGACCCTGGAAACCAACGACGTGACGCAGTTCGGCAAGCCCGACCTGACACCACTGGAGCCGGCGTTCGACGTGCGCGGCACCCGTCAGGTCAACCAGTTGACCACCCTGAACGGCGACAACCGTGCGACCACCCGCTGGATCATCACCCTGCTGCCTCGGCAAAACGGCAGCGTGGTGATTCCGTCACTGCAACTGGGTGACGTGCAGAGCCAGCCGATCACCGTGCAAGTGGTCGAGACCGAAACCCAGGACAGCCCGACCCAACGGGACCCGGTGTTCATCGACGCCAGTCTCGATCAAAACAGCGTGTACGTACAGGCCCAGGCGATCCTGACCTTGCGCATCTACCATTCGGTGTCGCTGTACGACGACAGCAGCCTGCCCCCTTTGCAAATCCCCGATGTGCGCATCGAGCAACTGGGCGAAGCACGCACCTATGAGAAAGACATCAATGGCCTGCGCCACGGCGTGATCGAAATGCGCTACGCGATCTACCCGCAACACAGCGGTGAGTTGGTCATCCCGCCGCAGGTATTCAATGCCGCACTGGTGGACGCACAGCCCGCCAAGGACGCCGCCACGCAGGCACCGAAATCCGGCAAATTGATGCGAGTCAGCTCCGCCGAGATTCTGCTGACGGTCAAGGCCAAACCCATCACCTACCCGGCTGACGTGCCGTGGCTGCCGGCCCGCAGCCTCAGCCTGAGCGAAAGCTGGAACCCGGAACCGGATCATGCGCAGGTGGGTGATTCGTTGACCCGCAGCCTGACGGTAAAGGCTGAGGGGCTGGACAGTTCGCAATTGCCACCGCTGCCCGCCACCGACGTCAACGGCTTGCGGCGCTACCCGGATCAACCGGTACTGGGCAACCAGAACAGCGAACGAGGCCTGATCGGCAGTCGCGAAGACCGTGAAGCCCTCGTCCCGACGCGCAGTGGCGCAATCGAATTGCCAGCGGTTGAAGTGATCTGGTGGAACACCTTCGAGGACCACCTCGATCACAGCAGCCTGCCGGCTCAAACCCTGCCAGTGGCGAACAACCCGAGCCTGATGGTCGACACCCCGGCCGGCATGCCCCAAGTCTTTTCCGCAGCCGACAACGAAGCCCTCTGGTGGTGGAAACTCAGCACCCTGATCCTGGCCTGCACCACCCTGCTGGGCTTCGGTCTCTGGTGGCGCGCCCGCTGGCAACCGGCGATCCTGCGTGCGGCGCAGACCGGCCCGAGCCCGCGCACCGTGCTCGACGATCTCAAACGCGCCTGTCAGGCCAACGACTCCCACGCCACCCGCCAGGCCCTCGACGCCTGGGCCCGACAACAACCGGAAACCCTGGCCGATATGGCGGCGCGCTTTGTGCCGTTGTCCGACGCCCTCGACGGCTTGAACGGCGCGCTCTACAGCGAAACCGGCCAGCATTGGCAAGGTGAAGACCTGTGGCGGGCGATCAAGGCGATTCCGATTGCCGAGCGGGTTCAGGATCCGGTGGGCGACAGTGGATTGCCGCCGCTTTATCCCAAATAACCACTGCCACCGCATCCCCTGTAGCAGCTTGGCCAAGCCAGCTGCTACAGGATTGTGGCGTTGACCACCTGCAACGTGTTTGCCAGTAAACTCCCTCCCCTTTAGCCGCCATCATTTTTCTCGCGGCCATCACCTTATTTCCTACGGAGTTCACCTTGCGTCTGTTTCACACCTCCGACTGGCACCTTGGGCAAAACCTGCACGGCCAGGAACGCGATTTCGAACACGCCTGCTTTCTCGAATGGCTGCTGCGCCAGCTGAAGCTGGACCAGCCAGACGTGCTGCTGATCGCCGGCGATATCTTCGACACGGTCAACCCGCCGGTCAAAGCCCAGGAACGTCTCTACGACTTCATCGTCAGCGCCCATGAACAACAGCCGAAGCTGACCATCGTGATGATCGCCGGCAACCATGATTCCGGCTCGCGGATCGAACTGCCCGCGCCGTTGATGCGGCGTTTGCGTACGCATGCGCTGGGTCGTGTGCTGTGGCTGGATGATGGCCAACTCGACGCTGAGCGCCTGCTGCTGCCATTGCCGGATGCCAAAGGCAAAACCGTCGCCTGGTGCCTGGCGCTGCCGTTCCTGCGCCCCGCCGAAGTAACCGGCGCGCACCTGGGCGACAACTACCTGCGCGGTATCGGTCAGGTTCACGAATGGCTGATCGAAGCGGCCAATGCCAAGCGCAAACCGGGTCAGGCGCTGATCGCCATCAGCCACGCGCACATGGCCGGCGGCTCGGTGTCGGAAGACTCCGAGCGCAGCCTGATCATCGGCAACGCCGAAGCGCTGCCCGCCAACCTGTTCGGGCCGAGCATCAGTTACGTCGCCCTCGGTCACTTGCACAAGCCGCAGAAGGTCAATGGTGAAGAGCGCATCCGCTACAGCGGCTCGCCGATTCCGTTGTCGTTCTCCGAGATTGGCTATCAGCACCAGATTCTCGACATCACACTGAAAGGCGAAACCCTGGTCAGCGTCGAACCCAAACTGATCCCCCGGGCGGTGAATCTGCAACGCATCGGTCCCGCGCCACTGGCGGAAATCCTCCTGCAATTGGCCGATTTGCCAAATATCGACCTACTGGCCGATATCCAGCGCCAGCCATGGCTGGAAGTTCGGGTGCGCCTCGATGAGCCGCAACCCGACTTGCGTTATCAAGTGGAAACCGCCCTGCAAGGCAAAGCCGTGCGGCTGGTGCGGATCGCCGCTGAATACGCTGGCAACGGCAGCCGCGATGGCGTCGATGACGGCACGACCTTGATCGAACTCGACCAGCTCTCGCCTCAGGAACTGTTCAGCCGCGCCTGGCAGGACAACTACGGCAGCGAGGTCGACGAGCAAACCCTCAAGGACTTCGCCGAGCTGTTGCAAGACGTGCAGATGGAGAGCGAACAACCATGAAGATCCTCGCGATCCGCCTGAAAAACCTCGCCTCACTGGCCGGGCCTTTTGAAATCGACTTTACCGCTGAGCCGTTGGCCAGCGCCGGTCTGTTCGCGATCACCGGGCCGACCGGCGCCGGTAAAAGCACCTTGCTCGACGCCTTGTGCCTGGCGCTGTTCGGTGCTGTGCCTCGGCTGAGCAATGCCCAGGTGTCTGCCAAAGCGCCAGACGCCGACGGCGAGATCAGCACTGGCGACCCCCGCACATTGCTGCGTCGCGGCACGGGTGAAGGGTATGCCGAAGTCGATTTCGTTGGCATCGATGGCCGTCGCTACCGCGCTCGCTGGGAAGCTAATCGCGCCCGGGAGAAGGCCGGCGGCAAGCTGCAAGCCAGCCGTCAGAGTTTGCGCGACATCGATCTGGATCAACTGCTGGCCAGTCAGAAAGTTGAATTCAAAACCCAGCTCGAATCCGTTCTGGGCCTGAACTTCGAGCAATTCACCCGCGCGGTGCTGCTGGCCCAGAGTGAATTCAGTGCTTTCCTCAAGGCCAACGACAACGAACGTAGCGAACTGCTGGAAAAACTCACCGACACCGCGCTGTATACGCGCCTCGGTCGCCGGGCGTTCGACAAAACCAAAGAGGCTCGCGAAACCCACAAGCTGTTGCAGGACCAGGCCACCGGCGTGACGCCGCTGTCGCCCGAAGCGCGCGCGGAACTCGATGAACGCTTCAACGAGGCACAGCAACAACTCAAGACCCAGCAAGCGCAACTCAAGCAATTGGAGCTGCAACACACCTGGCTCAAGGACTTGCGTCAGTTGCAGGACGAACAACAGAGCGCCACCGAGCAGCTGCAATCGGCCCGGCAGCACTGGGAAGGTCTGGCCGGCGAACGTTTGAAGCTGACTCGCCTGGAGCAACTGGCCCCCCAACGGCACCAGTTCGCCCGCAAGACTGAACTCACCGCCCAGCTCACACCGCTGGCCGCGCAGATTCAGCAACACACCCAACAGCAAACCGAGTTGAACGAGCGCCAGACGCAACTCGAACACAGCCTGAGCGCCGCGCAGGCGGCACTCGTCGAAGCCCAAGGCCAACACACCACCAGCGCGCCACTGCTGCGTCAGGCCTTCGAAGAGCAAAGCACCCTCGCCCGTCTGGTCAAGGACGCCAGCCTCAGTGCCGAGTTCAAGCAGCAGACGGAACTGGCCTGCACTCAGGGCCAAAACACGATCCAAGGCCTGCTCGACCAACAGAAACAGGTCGCCGAACGTCTGCAGCGGATTGCCGGGGAGCTTGAACAAAGCACCCCTCTAGCACCCTTGAGCGATGCCTGGAACGCCTACCGTGATCGCCTGCAACAGTTGATGCTGATCGGCAATCGCCTGAACAAGGGCCAGGCCGAACTGGCCGCCCTGGAACAAAGCGCCGCTCGCGCCGCCGAGGACCTGTCCACTCAGCGCCAGAGCCTTGAAGTGCTGTACAAGGAAGCCGGCGCCGAACCGGAAGCGGTGGCCGAGCAGATCCGGATTCTCGGGAGTCTGTTGCAAGACAACCGCAAGCAGCAGCGAGCCTTTGAGGAGCTGACACGCCTGTGGGCCAGTCAGCAGGAACTGGACAAGCGCGCGTCCGAACTCCAGCAGCGCCAGCTCACCGCTCAGCAAGAACGAGAACGTCTGACCCAGGACGGCGTGAAAGCCAAGAACGAATTGGTCATTGCCGAACAGACCCTGAGCGTCACCCGCGAACTGCTGGAGCGCCAGCGCCTGGCCCGCAGCGCCAGTGTCGAAGAACTGCGCGAGCAGTTGCAGGACGATCAGCCGTGCCCGGTCTGTGGCAGTCCCGACCATCCCTATCATCAGCCCGAAGCCCTGCTGCAGAGCCTTGGCCGGCATGATGAAAGCGAACAGGCCAACGCCCAGAAAGCCGTCGACCTGCTGAAAGAAAAGCTCACTGACCTGCGCGCTGAAGTGGGCGGCGTGATTGCTCAGCAAAAGGAGTTGCTGCAACAGCAAGAACACCTCGCGACGCAGCAACAGAGCCTGGCACCGAGCCTTGAAGCCCATCCGTTGTCTGCGCAATTGCTCACGCAGGATGCGGCTAAACGCGATGCCTGGTTGGTGCAGCAAAATAACCAGTTGAACCAAAGCATCACTCAGGACGAACAACGGCAAACCGCCCTGCTCACCCTGCAGCAAGACGCCGCGCGCCTTCAACAGCAACTGCGTAGCGCTGAAGCGGCGAGCCAGCAAGCGGCCCAGCACCTGGCCAACCAGCAACGTGAGTTGAGCCGTGATCGCCAGCGTCTGGACGAGGAGTTGACGGCGTTCAGCACCCTGCTCCCGGCCGATACGCTGCAAGCGCTGCGCAACGAGCCGGCCGCGACCTTCATGCAGTTGGACCGGCAGATCAGCCAGCGCCTGGAACAACTCGATCAGCAACGCGATGAACTCAGCGAACAGCAACAACGGCAGCAAACGCTGGAGAAAGAACAGGACCGCCAACTCACTCGCCTCCAGCAGTTGGAAACGGCCCGCCAGCAGTTCACCGCCCTCGCCGACCAGCAACAGGCCTGCCAGCAAAAACTCACGCAATTGCTCGGCGAACACGCCAGCGCCGAGCAGTGGCAGCAGCAACTGGATCAAGCCGTCGAACAGGCCCGCAATGCCGAAGCCACGGCCAATCAGGAATTGCAAACCGTGCGCACGCGGCTGGTGCAGCTGGGCGCCGAACTCAAGGCTCAGCAGGAACGCTCGCAGGCACTGGACACCGAAGATCGCGAGCTGAGCGGCAAGATTGCCGAATGGCGCGCATTGCATCCGGAGCTGGATGACGGTGGTCTGGAAGATCTGCTGAGTGTCGACGACCAGCAGCTCAGCGAACTGCGCCGGCAATTGCAGCAAAGCGAAAAAGCTATCGAACAAACCAAGGTCCTGTTACAGGAACGCGATCAGCGTCTGCTCAATCACCAGGCACAGCACAACGGCAATCTCGACTTCGAACAGCTGGCGACGGCGCTTGCCGAATTGCAAAACCAGTTCACCGCCAGCGAACACCGTTGCGCCGAACTGCGCGCCGAACAGGCCGAGGATCAGCGCCGGCAAAACGCCAATCAGGCCCTCGCGCAGCAGATTGCCGACGCCTATACCGAATACCAGCGCTGGGCACGTTTGAATGCCCTGATCGGTTCGGCCACGGGCGACACCTTCCGCAAGATCGCCCAGGCCTACAACCTCGACCTGCTGGTGCATCACGCCAACGTTCAGTTGCGGCAACTGGTGCGGCGCTACCGCCTCAAACGTGGCGGCAGCATGCTCGGTTTGCTGGTGATGGACACCGAGATGGGTGATGAACTGCGTTCGGTGCATTCGTTGTCCGGCGGCGAGACGTTCCTGGTGTCACTGGCCCTGGCGCTCGGTTTGGCGTCGATGGCATCGAGCACGTTGAAAATCGAATCGTTGTTCATCGACGAAGGCTTCGGCAGCCTCGATCCGGAATCCCTGCAACTGGCCATGGATGCTCTCGACGGCTTGCAAGCCCAGGGACGAAAAGTCGCGGTGATTTCACACGTACAGGAAATGCATGAACGGATTCCGGTGCAGATTCAGGTCCGCCGTCAGGGCAACGGCCTGAGTACGCTGGAGGTGAAATGAATACGCTGTATTCCTTCCGCCGCTGCCCCTACGCAATGCGGGCGCGCATGACCCTGCGCTACTCCGGGGTTGCGGTGAGCATTGTCGAGGTCAGTCTGAAGGCCAAACCTGCCGAAATGCTTGCGCTGTCGAGCAAAGGCACGGTGCCGGTGCTGAGCGTCGACGGTCAGGTGATCGATGAAAGCCTGGCGATCATGCACTGGGCCCTGGCGCAGAATGATCCGCAGGATTGGTTGCTCAAGGACGATCCTGTCGGGCAGCAACACATCGCCGGGTTGATCGAAGAAAACGATCAGGTGTTCAAAGTGCACCTGAATCGCTACAAGTACGCCGAGCGATACCCCGAACAGCCAATGGAGTTTTATCGAGCTGAGGGCGAGGTGTTTTTGCGCAGGCTCGATGAGTTGCTGGAGGGACGCGACTTCTTGCTGGCCGAGCATCCGAGCCTGGCGGATGTGGCACTGATGCCGTTCGTGCGGCAGTTCGCCCATGTCGATCGCGAGTGGTTTGGGCAGACGCCCTATCGCCGTTTGCAGGCCTGGTTGCAGCGGTTTCTGGAGTCGGAGCTTTTCATCGGAGTAATGGCAAAGTAGCGGTCCATTGTGGCCGCTGGCATTCAGGCCAATACCGAGCACATCTCCAATACCGAGCAATCCACGTGGAACGGCCCGAAGAAGTCGTTCTGGCGTTCGATTGGCGGATTCCCGGCCAGCAGCCCCAAGGCCTTCGCGGTTTCAATGTTACGAGCAAGGTTGTGATTGGCTTCGATAGTCCGTGCCACCGACCCCGCCGAGCCCTGTCCGATCCCCAACAAGGAAGATCCATTGGTCATGAACGCCAGGAAGGCGATGACCCAAAGTCTGTGCCCTTTCATTCCCCGGCGACTCCCGCGAGTTCAGCCTGATCGACCATCGCGGTTTGCGAACGGTGTTCAAACTGAATGCCGGGACGAGCGACCTGAATCGGCGCTTCTAGCGGTTGACGCGATTGTGGCGAGAGGCTGACAACCAGCACCAGCACCGCATAAAGAGCGATAGCCAGGTAGGCGCCGTGTTTGGCAGAAGTGATGATTGCGCTGGCCATGATGTTCTCCGCAGGCATGTTTCGATGCCCACAGAATCGATCAAAAAACCGGTGGTAACCACTCAGGATTACCCATAGTAACCATCAGCTTCGTTAATCATTAAACCAAACTATCTCAGTCTTCAATAAAACTAATCATGCGTTCACGGGCCGCATCCGGCTCGTCTGTAACGGGCTGGGCAGCCGAAAGAATGGGAGTGGAATAGAGAAACAGAAGAACCACGGCCAGACGCATTGCCATGCTGTCGATCCTTATCAGGAGAAGGAGTCAAAAAATCAGCGTCAAATTTAAACGTGTGGCCATGTGATATCAAGCATTACATTGATGGCAATATAATGCTGTCGTAAACGCGTTATGCAGGAGCGACATCACTCAGGTTTCTCAAAGCTTTTCAGCTCGATCCACTCAAGTGACTTCGCTCCTGCATAAAAGGTGCAGGGTTCAAATTTCAGCCTTGGGTCTTGTGATCCAGAGCCGCGTAAAAGTTGGCGCTCTGTTGCAGGTATTTCTGGGTGTAGCTTTGGGCGTGGGATTTTTTGTCGCTGATTTCAACGTTGGCGCTGGCTGGCAACGCAACGGTGGCAGAGATTGCGGAAGCGGCGATTACAGAGAAGAGATTGAAGTTCATGGCGGTGTTCCTCGGATTCAGTTGGCTTGCTTGCCCGGTGGGGCCGTGAAGCAAACTTAACCTTCGAGGTTGGCGCCTTGAAATCTTTTGTAGCATTAGCAGATATCAGCGTCATTAATAGAAGGATGCAGGCCCCATCAACCGGGGCCTGCGGCTTATTGACGCACCATGAACTTGAGGTCGCTCGGGGCATCCATCGGCAGTTTTTGCACGGTTTTACCCAGCAGGCCTGTCTTTGAATCGCGTTCGACGACGACAATCTGGTTGCTTTTCTGATTGGCGATCAACAAGAACTTGCCACTCGGATCGAGGCTGAACTCGCGCGGGTGATCACCGTCTACGGAACGGCGCTGCAGTTCCTTGAGGTGCCCGGTCGCAGGATCGATGGCGAACACCAGCAACTGATTGGCGGTCCCACGGTTGCTAACGTAGAGGAACTTGCCATCGCTTGACGCGTGAAGTGCAGCGGCTGCCTTGTCCGAAACGGGTTGCCCCGCCGCCAGCTCAACCATCTGCGTTTGCTTGAGTTGGCCATCCTTGTAATCGAACACCGCAACCTGCGCGCTCATTTCCATGGTCAGCCACGCGTGTTTGCCATCGGCGCTGAACAGCAAATGACGCGGACCGCTGCCGGGTGGCAATTGGACGGACGCCGGTGTAGCGGCGGTCAAGGGCAGTTCCGGGTTAGCCTTGGGGTCGAAGCGGTAGGCAAAGATCTTGTCAGCGCCCAGGTCATTGGAGAACACATACTGGCCGTCCGGCGAGGACACCGTGGAATGCACGTGTGCCGACATCTGCCGTTCAGGATTGACCCGGCTCGATGGATGGCTGCTCATCTGCACCACGGGTTTGAGTTTGCCATCGGCGTCCACCGGCAACACCGCCAGGGTGCCGCCCGGATCTTCAGACACCGAATAGTTGCTAACAAACAGGTGACTGGCTTCAGCGCTGAGGCCCGAATGCGTCGGCTCGTTGCCCAGGCTCTGCACCTGATTGATCAGGCTCAGTTCATGGGTTTTCGGATCGATCGCATAACTGCTGACGCGCCCTACCGGATCGGTCTGTCCCGGGCCGTTTTCGTTGACCACGAACAGCTGACGCTGATCCTTGGACAGGGTCAGCCAGGATGGGTTTTCGCTCTTGATCACTTGCAACGGCTTGGCGTCGATCTGCCCGGTAGCGCTGTCGAAGTTCAGGCGATAAATCCCCTGGCTCTGACCGGCTGTGTAGGAACCGACCAGCAACTGATAGTCGTCGGCCGACGCAACCTGAAAACCCATCGCGCCGACGCTGCCGGCCATCAACAATGGCCAGAGCTTACGCATCCTCATTCGCTTCTTCCTCATCGTCATCACCGCGGAACGCGGTCATGCACACCAACCGGTGCTCGCCGGAACTGCCGGTGATCAGCCAGCTTTGCAGGTCTGGATCGAAGGTCGCGGCCTCGACCTCGGCCGGGGAGAATTCCCAGTGCTTGGACACACGACCGTCCAGGCATTCGATGTGCAGGTTATCGTCTTCATCGAGGGAGAATTCGAAGGCATGCAGCCCGTCGATTTCCACCATATCGCAGTGTTCGAGGGTGGCGAGCAAGGTGTCGGTTGGGGCGGTCATGGCAGTCAATCTTTGAATGGGAAAGACGCAATGATAGCTCAATGCAGGAGCAACTCCGTGTCGGTCACTAAACTCACACACAACCCCGAACAAATGTGGGAGCGAGCCTGCTCGCGAAAGCGGTGTATCAGCCAAGGTTGATATCGACTGACACTCCGCATTCGCGAGCAGGCTCGCTCCCACTGGGGGTTGTGCTTGGCGATTACAGCGCGTCGCGGGACGGCTGCCCGTCCACCAACCGCTGAATACGCAGCGGATTGCCATTCTTCAAGGCCTCCGGCAGCAGGCTGTCGGGGTAGTTCTGGAAGCACACCGGGCGCAGGAAACGGTCGATGGCCAAGGTGCCCACCGAGGTGCCGCGCGCATCGGAAGTGGCCGGATACGGACCGCCGTGGACCATTGAATCGCAGACTTCCACGCCAGTCGGATAGCCGTTGAGCAGGATCCGTCCGACCTTCTGTTCCAGCAACGGCGTCAGCTCAGCGAACTGCTCGAAGTCCGCCGGCTCGCCAATGATCGTCGCCGTCAGCTGGCCGTGCAGGCCGTTCAACGCGGCGCTGAGTTGCGCCTGATCGGCGACCTCGACGAACACCGTGGTCGGGCCGAACACTTCTTCCTGCAGCACTTCGTCGCCATTGATCAACAGGCTGACATCGGCCTTGAACAGCTGCGGTTGCGCCTGATTGCCCTGTTGCGCACTGCCGGCCAGGTGCTCGATGCCCGGATGAGCGAGGAGTTTTTGCAGGCCTTTGCCATAGCTGCTCAGGGTCCCGGCATTGAGCATGGTTTGCGCCGGTTGATCGCCGATCAGCCCCGCCACCTGTTGCACGAATGTGGTGAATTGCGGCGAACGAATACCAATCACCAAACCGGGATTGGTGCAGAACTGACCGCAACCCTGGACCACCGAAGCAGTCAGGTCACGAGCGACCGATTCGGCGCGAACGTGCAGCGCCTGCGGCAACACGATTACCGGGTTGATGCTCGACATTTCGGCGAACACCGGAATAGGCTGCGCACGGGCTGCGGCCATGTCACACAACGCACGGCCGCCCTTGAGCGAACCGGTAAAGCCAACCGCCTGAATCGCCGGATGCTTGACCAGCGCTTCGCCAACCCCACCGCCGTAGATCATGTTGAACACGCCGGCCGGCATCCCGGTTTTCTCAGCGGCGCGGATGATCGCGTCGGCCACGAACTCGGCTGTGGCCATGTGACCGCTGTGGGCCTTGAACACTACCGGGCAACCGGCGGCCAACGCCGACGCGGTGTCGCCACCGGCCGTAGAGAACGCCAACGGAAAGTTACTGGCACCAAACACGGCGACCGGCCCAAGGCCGATGCGGTACTGACGCAAGTCCGGGCGCGGCAACGGTTTGCGCTCAGGCAACGCCAGATCGATCCGCGCACCGTAGAAATCACCGCGACGCAGCACCTTGGCGAACAGGCGCATCTGGCCGCTGGTGCGACCGCGCTCGCCTTGAATCCGAGCGGCGGGCAGCGCGGTTTCGCGGCAGACCAGCGCCACAAAGTCATCGCTCAGCGCGTCCAGTTCATCGGCAATCGCGTCGAGAAATTGCGCCCGACGTTCGGCGCTCAGGCTGCGATAGGCCGGGTAAGCCGCGGCGGCAGCCTTGGCGGCGGCGTCGACTTCTTCCGGCGTCGCCTGGGAGAAATCGAACGGCAACGCTTCGCCCGTGCTGGCGTCGATGCTCTGTAGATTGAGTTGACCGGCCGCACTGCGCTGACCGCCGATGTAGTTGTGACCAAGAATTCGGGTCATGCCTATCTCCTTAAAGGGTGCCAACAGTGCCGGGCTCGAACGCTGCTTCAACCGGTGCAATCCCGTTGATCAACGGTGCACCGAACTCGGCCTGGCTGATCTCGAACACGTCACCCGGCTGGGTGCGAATGCCATCGGCAAAGGACAGGGTCGCGGTGCCGAAGAAGTGAATGTGTACATCGCCCGGGCGCAGGAACTGGCTGTACTTGAAATGGTGGTACTCGAGGTTTTCCAGGCTGTGACACATGTTGGCCTCGCCACTGAGAAACTCGTTCTGCCACAGCACTTCGCCGTCGCGCAGGATGCGGCTGGTGCCCGCCAGATGCTTCGGCAGTTCACCGACCCGAAGTTCCGGGCCATAACTGCAACTGCGCAATTTGGAGTGGGCCAGGTACAGGTAATTCTTGCGTTCCATCACGTGATCGGAGAACTCGTTGCCCACGGCAAAACCGAGTCGATACGGTTTGCCGTCGTGGCCGATGACGTAGAGCCCGCTGAGTTCCGGCTCCTCCCCCGCGTCTTCGGCGAACGGTGGCAACGGGAACGGTTGGCCCGGACGCACGACGATGCTGCCGTCGCCCTTGTAGAACCATTCCGGTTGTACACCGGCCTGCCCCGCTACCGGTTTGCCTCCCTCCACGCCCCATTTGAAGATGCGCATGGTGTCGGTCATCGCGGCTTCGTCGCCGACTTGCTGATGCATCTTGTCCCGGGCCGACGCACTGCCCAAATGGGTCAGGCCTGTGCCGCTGACCAGCATGTGTGCCGGGTCCGGGTGATCCAGCGGCGGCAGGATTCGCAACTTGGCCAGCAGTTCGGCATAGTCATGGCTGATGCCCAGGCCCAGGGTTTTCACCTGTTGCTCAAGATTGACGCCGGCCTCGATCGCGGCCAACGCCAGATCGCGAACGGTGCGCGCGTCCTGCACTTCGCGCACCAGACCGTCCTCGACCACGCCCACCCGGCGCTCGCCGTTACTCAATTCGAACTGAACTAAACGCATGAATCTTCTCCTGTGAACAATCTTGAAGTTGGCATCGCACCCTGTGGGAGCGGGCTTGCTCGCGAAGAGGCCGTCACATCCGACATCACCGGCGACTGACACTCCGTCTTCGCGAGCAAGCCCGCTCCCACAGTTGATAGGTGTGAATCCTTAGGTGCGGGTAGCACCCCGGGCGCTGGCAGCGAACTGATCGGCCGGCAGCACGTGCTTGCGTTCCAACAGGCGATAGACCACACCGGTCAACACCAGCCCGAACACCATCACACCCGAAAGGAAATACAGGCCCGAAGCCAGGTTGCCGGTGTATTCCTTCAGCGCGCCGATCACGAACGGACCGATGTAGCCACCCAGGTTGCCCACCGAATTGATCAAAGCGATTCCGGCCGCGGCACTGGCGCCGGCAAAAAAACGGCCCGGCAACGTCCAGAACACTGCTGTGCAGGAAAACAGCGCGAAGGCCACCAGGCACAACGCCGCCAATTGCAGCACCGGCACGGTCAGCCAGGCGCTGAGGAACAGGCCGATGGCGCCCAACACGTAAAGCACCGCCAAGTGGCCGTAGCGATCATTCAAGCGGTCGGAACTGCGCGGAATGATCAGCAACCCGATGATCCCGAAGATGTACGGCACCGACGACACGAAACCGGTCACCAGATCCGTGCCACCGAACTGCTTGATCAGGGTCGGCAGCCACAAACCCAGGCCGTAGATGCTCAGGGTCACCGGCAGATAGAACAGCGCCAGCAGCAAGACACGTTTGTCCTTGAGGGCGTGCAACGGATTGCCGTGGCGGGTCTGGCCGTATTCCTCGAGATCCTTTTTCAGTTCGCCGGTCAGCCAGTCCTTTTCGGCCTGGTCCATCCACTTCACCTGTTTCGGACCGTCCGGCAGCCAACGCAGCACTGGCCAGGTCAACAGGATCGCCGGGGTGCCGATGACCATGAACAGCCACTGCCAGCCATGCAGGCCAAGTACGCCGTCCATGCCGAGCAGACCACCGGACACCGGGCCGGTGATCAACATGGCGATGGGTTGGGAAAGGATGAACAACCCGAGGATCTTGCCGCGATGGCGCACCGGAAACCATTGGGTGATGTAGTAGAGAACGCCCGGGAAGAACCCGGCTTCCGCCGCGCCGAGCATAAAACGCATCACATAGAAACTGTGCGGCCCCTGGACGAAGGCCATACCGATGGTGATGGCGCCCCAGGTGACCATGATCCGCGCGAACCAACGCCGCGCGCCAAAGCGTTCGAGCATCAGGTTGCTGGGGATTTCCAGCAGGAAATAACCAATGAAAAACAGCCCGGCACCCAGCCCGTAAGCGGCGTCACCGATGCCGAGGTCGGCGCCCATGTGCAATTTGGCGAAGCCTACGGCGGAGCGATCCACATAGGCGATCAGGTACAGCAGGATCAGGAAGGGGATCAGTTTTAGCGTGATGCGACGAATAAGCCGCAATTCCTGGCTCATGAGATCGGTCTCCGATTGTTGTTGTTATAGAACCTCGGGGGACGCCTCTCGTGGAAAACCGCCAGGGCAATCCCTCCGTTGAAACGGACTATATAGTAATACTATTTACGCAACAACACTTCCAAACAGCCGAATTTGCGCCTATGTTACACCTCAGCTCGAACAATATAGTCATACAATAAGAGAACCGATCATGTCTGATAAGAAACCCACCCTGCGCTCCGCCCAATGGTTTGGCACCGCCGACAAGAATGGCTTCATGTACCGCAGCTGGATGAAGAATCAGGGCATCGCCGACCACCAGTTCCACGGCAAGCCGATCATCGGCATCTGCAACACCTGGTCGGAACTGACCCCGTGCAACGCGCATTTCCGCCAGATTGCGGAGCACGTCAAACGTGGAGTGATCGAGGCTGGGGGCTTTCCCGTGGAATTCCCGGTGTTCTCCAACGGCGAATCGAACCTGCGCCCGACCGCCATGCTCACCCGCAACCTGGCGAGCATGGACGTCGAAGAAGCCATTCGCGGCAACCCGATTGACGGCGTTGTGCTGCTGACCGGCTGCGACAAAACCACCCCGGCGTTGTTGATGGGCGCGGCCAGTTGCGACGTGCCGGCGATCGTCGTCACCGGTGGGCCGATGCTCAACGGCAAACACAAGGGCCAGGACATCGGCTCGGGCACCGTGGTCTGGCAGCTCAGCGAGCAAGTGAAAGCGGGCACCATCACCATTGACGATTTCCTTGCGGCCGAGGGTGGCATGTCCCGTTCGGCCGGCACGTGCAACACCATGGGCACCGCGTCGACCATGGCCTGCATGGCTGAAGCACTGGGCACTTCCCTGCCCCACAACGCGGCGATTCCAGCGGTCGATGCGCGTCGTTATGTGCTGGCGCACATGTCCGGCATGCGCGCGGTGGAGATGGTTCGCGAAGACTTGAAACTGTCGAAAATCCTCACCAAAGAAGCCTTCGAAAACGCCATTCGCGTGAACGCTGCCATCGGTGGTTCGACCAACGCCGTGATCCATTTGAAAGCCATTGCCGGGCGCATCGGCGTCGAGCTGGATCTGGATGACTGGACCCGCATCGGTCGCGGCATGCCGACCATCGTCGACTTGCAACCGTCCGGGCGTTTCCTGATGGAAGAGTTCTACTACGCCGGTGGCCTGCCAGCGGTACTGCGTCGCCTGGGTGAAGCCAACCTGATTCCGCATCCGAATGCTTTGACCGTCAATGGCAAGACCCTCGGCGAGAACACCAAGGACGCGCCGATTTATGGCCAGGACGAAGTGATCCGCACCCTCGACAACCCGATCCGCGCCGACGGTGGCATCTGTGTGTTGCGCGGCAACCTCGCACCACTGGGTGCGGTGCTCAAACCTTCAGCCGCCAGCGCCGAACTGATGCAACATCGTGGGCGGGCGGTGGTGTTCGAAAACTTCGACATGTACAAGGCGCGGATCAACGATCCGGAGCTGGAGGTGGATGCCAACTCGATTCTGGTGATGAAGAACTGCGGTCCGAAGGGTTATCCGGGCATGGCCGAGGTTGGCAACATGGGCTTGCCCGCCAAGTTGCTGGCCCAGGGCGTGACGGACATGGTGCGCATTTCCGATGCGCGCATGAGCGGCACGGCGTACGGCACTGTCGTTCTGCACGTGGCCCCGGAAGCGGCCGCTGGCGGACCTTTGGCGACGGTGAAAGAAGGTGACTGGATCGAACTCGATTGCGCCAACGGTCGTCTGCACCTGGACATTTCAGACGCCGAACTGGCGGCGCGCATGGCCGATCTGCAACCGCCGCAGCAATTGATCGTGGGCGGTTATCGTCAGCTGTACATCGATCATGTCCTGCAGGCGGATCAGGGTTGCGATTTCGACTTCCTGGTCGGCTGTCGTGGCTCTGAAGTCCCGCGCCACTCTCACTAAACCCACAACTCCCCTGTGGGAGCGGGCTTGCTCGCGAAGGCGGTAGCTTATGCAACAACAATGTCGCATGTGATGGCCTCTTCGCGAGCAAGCCCGCTCCCACATTTTGATCTTCATCTGATTCAGGACTGTGCTTGCTCTGGCGACCGTCCTCGCCGCGCCTGTTATCATGCGCGGCACCCCACCCCACAGGATCGCGCCGTTCCCCATGGATTACCGCAAACCTTCCGACCGCAAAAGCATGCACTCGCGCATCGTCCAGGAACTGGGCATGCAGATCGTTTCCGGACGTTTCAAGCCGTGTGACAAACTGCCCGCCGAAGCCTTGTTATGCGAAGAGTACGCGGTCAGTCGGCCAGTCCTGCGCGAAGCCACCCGGGTTTTGGTCGCCAAGGGTCTGGTGTATTCCCGTCCGCGAGTGGGCACGGTGGTCAAGCAGCGCAAGGAATGGCACATGCTCGATCCGGATGTGCTGCACTGGCTGATGCAAAGCAGCCCGCAAAATGAATTCTTCGATTTGCTGACCAGCGTGCGCAGCATCATCGAACCCGCCGCGGCCGCCCTCGCCGCGCAGTTCGCCACGGACGCGGACATCGCCTCCATCGGTGAAGCCTACCAACGCATGGAAGCGGCGCCGACGCCGGAAGCGCTGCTGCAACCGGACCTGGATTTCCATAGCCGGATTGCCGATGCAACCCATAACGACTTGCTGGCCAACCTGTGCAACATGCTATCCGTGGCGATTGCCGAAGCCTTGAAGCATTCCAACCAGCGACCGAATCTGCATGAACTGGCATTGCCCCGGCACAAGGCGATTCTGACGGCGATCGAGAACCGGGATGCGCTGGGTGCGCGGCATGCGACGTTGGTGCAGCTGGATGATGCGCGTAGTGCGTTGAATGCGGTGCTGGGCGCTGATCCCGAGTAATCGGCAGTCAGGGGCACTACCCTGTTCAACCAATGAGGGTGCGGTATCCGGCTACCGCACCCGGCAATCGCCTGTTCCGTAGGCTCATGATTCCAATCATGCAAAGGATTGCATCATGCCTACAGCTCTATCGCCGGACACCACGGCGTATACCGACGTCACAGCCCGCGCGGTCAGTGCACAGTTCGGCACTCGTCCGACATTACGCTCGGTAACCGCCCACCTGCTCCAGAGCAGCCTGCTGGAAAAATATCCGTCACTGGATTTCGATCCCGAGCGCACTCGTCTCGCACAGCCGTTCCCCGGGGGCGGCTGGACGCTCACCCTGTTGCTCGACGTGGCGCTCAACTACCTGGCGAGCGGCACTGCACCGCGGCTGGACGAACAGTACGGTCGCCAGTGTTTTCTAACCAACAAAGCGCCCGTGCGCCTGTCGGTCGATAGCACCCGCCGTCGCGAACCTGATATGCAAATTATCGCGGGCATCATGGCTGAATTGACCGCCACTGTTCATATCGGCTTCCAGGAAGACCTCAGTGCCTATTGGAACGCAGCGACCGACAATAGCGTCAGTCGCTGGCAATGGATTGCTGATTTGCTGGCCGGCGTGCTGAAAACCTCCTCTGTTCGCCACTCGTCAACCAACAGCCTGCAAGCCGACCTCCTCACCGAGCTCTGCAACAACCCCGATAAACAGCAGCGCCTTGAGGCTCCCGGGTCCAAAGGCAGGATTCACGCCTGCTTCATCGAAACCACGTTGAGCAAAAATCAGCTGTCGGTCAGCCTGCAAAGTCCTGACATTTTGCTGATCTGCGGTGAAACCCGTCTGCTGTGTAGCGTGTCCGGTGGCATCGAATCATTTCCGTCCCTTGAGGCGTTCGGGCGGGCCTGGTGCACACGGTTTGAACCGGGCCTGATGGCCGATGCCATTGCCTGGAAACGTTACGAACCTGACGGCAACCTTTTCGACACCCAGGCAGCCCTGCTGCTGAACCAACAGCTCGATGACCTGGCCGCGCTGACGCTGCCGGCACGCACTAGCCTGGACGACCTGGAAAAACGCTACGAGGCCATCACCGATCCGGCCACGCGATTCATTGGCGCCCAGGCGAGCATTGGAACAGACCTCACTCACCTTCCCCTGATACAGAAAACGATTCCCCAGTGGTTGCAAAAGGCCGAAGCTACCGACCGCATGGCCTATCGCAAACAGGTGCTGGCCCTCGCAAGCCTCAAGCAACAGGCGGCAGGCCGCTCGTTTCAGACAGGTATCGACGACCTTCATACCTTCGCCAAAAAAGCCCTGCGTCAACAGATGAGCGAAGATCGACCCACCGCCCCCGACTATGACGCCGATCAGCTGGAGCTCACCTTCCATGTACCCGTCGGCGACTTGGGCAGCGGTTATATTCACCGGACCAAAATGTCGTTGACCCAACTGGCAATCAATAACCTGGCCAGTAGACCCAATGGCCGAATAACCATCCGTCACACCGCAGGCCTGGTGATTCCAGACTGGGTCACAGAGGCTTATCTGTTGGATCTGGTCAACCGAGTGAATGTTGGCAAACACTACCCTGAGTTTATTCAGGCCCAATTGCTTGACGACACCCCGCAAGCGCGGGAACGCCAGCGACTGTTCGGCCTGGAGCTTGCCGTTCACTTGCCGATGTTGGCCCTGGAACAGGCGATCAAGGCTGAACAAGGCTTCACTCGTCAGGGCTATCGCTACGTCGAAGCATTGATGCACGGCACCACGGCTGAGCGATTCGTGGACGAGCAGGAAATTGTCCTGCGCCCCCTGGCTTTCCAAAGAAAGCCACAGGCCGAATGCGACGTGGTCAGCAACATGTTCATCATCGAGCCCCGTGATCTGCACGCCGATGGTCCGCACATCCTCTACCGGCCGCTGTATGTTCCGGCGCTCCAGCAATTCCCGACCCGCCAAGCCCTGTGGCGCGCCATTGCGCAACCGGGTCAATTGCAGAGCAGCGTACTGACGTGGCTGACGGACCGTGCACGACCTGTCTACGACAACAACGGATTCAACGAACCACACATTACTCACTTCCACATTGGCGATGATTTCGTACCACTTCAAAAGCCGAAACCGGCGATTCTGGCAGGCAACGAAGCCGCCGCCGACTGGATCGCGGCGCTGGAACACGGTCGGTTGCTAATGCAATTGTTCGATAGTAATGCCCGTGCATTGGTCGAACTGGCTGACCGGCAATCGGTGTCCAATGCCGAGAGCCGCTGGGCGATCATCCTCGAAGGTGGCTGGCTGCTGTTCAACAACCTGCTTTTACCCCTGGCGCGCGGCCCTGCCATGCTGGTGGGCTGGATGCTGCAAATTACCCATAGCCTGATCCAGGACCTGCCAGCACTGGACAGCGATGACGCCATGTCGCGGGAGCAAGCCTGGGTCGATGTGTTGCTCAACATTGGGCTGTTACTGCTGCATGCGCCACTTCGCGAAGCCAGCCCCAACGCACTCCCCCCCAACGCTGCCCCAGAGTTTGCGCAGGTGTTGGCCCCATTGCGTCAGCCCACCGCGCACCCCTTCGATACAACCAGGGCTGAAATCACCGAGGCTTCGCCGGGATTACCCTCCGAGCCACCGGGCAGTGGCAACACCCTGCTGGACTTCAGCCTGTCCACCGCTCGCGATTCAGCCTCGGCCCGATTGTTCGAAAAACTCAAGGCCGTGCGGGTTCCGTGGCCGGCTAAGCTGCCAGACCCGATTGCCTCCGGCCCATTCAAAGGGCTGTACCGAATCAACGACAAATGGCACGCCACCGTCGCAGCCCTGTTTTTTCGCGTGAGCATCGTACCGGGATTTGGCGAGGTCTATCTGGTACACCCTGAACATCCTGATCATCTCGGATTCAAACTGAAGTCCGATGGCCAGGGCAGATGGACCCTGGACCAAGGGCTGAAACTGCTCGGCGGTGGCCGCAAAAAAAGAATTGATGCGTTGCGCGAGCAACAACAACAGCGAATCGGGGAGCTGGAGCAGCAGTTTCAGGACTTTCTCGATCAGCAGGATCGCACGGTAAGACGCGTCGACATTGCCGACAACCTGGCACAGTTGAAACTCAAGAGCCCTTCCAGCACTGAGCAAGAGCGCTCCACTTTCCGCCAGCGGTACGTCCAGGAGCTGGACATCCAGACTCAAAGCTATGTAACGCTAATCGCCGGCATCAAGGAAAAAAGCGCCTTGACGGGCCTACCTGTCGACGAAAAAATGCGCAGCGTATTGCTGGGCAACATCATCAAAAATGAACGTAAACGGATTGTCATGGCTGACCATGATCGTGAAGCCGCCAACGCGAACTCCTCTGAGTTCAGCACCGCGGGGCGACTTTATGAGGCGCTGATTACCGGGGACGAAGGACTCTGGGATCGCTACCTCGACTTTGTACGCACAACCAGCGAAATCAATGAAGTCATGATCAAGTCCTATGAAGAAGTGGACAAGCGGCTGCAAGAACTTGAACAGATCCCCCAGCTGGGTGCGCAAGCGCTGGAAGAGTTGAACAAGGGTCGACCGGAAAACGAGCTGACAGCCCTAAGGGTCAAGATTTTTCAACTGATTACCCTGCGAATCCTCAGCGTCCAGACACTCCTGAGCGACACCACCACCGCCCTGGAAGCAGCCATCGACCCCTTGGTGATGCTGTCCCGGTCCCATGCGGAATTACAGTCTGCCCATGTTTATGAATCCTCGGACCGCATCGCTGTGCTCGACAACCTAGTCGACCGCTACAACAAGGCGCAGGACGCCCTGGGGAGTATCGAAATCTTCAGCGCCGATGAGTTGCATATGCCGGCGTTCAACCGCTTGCGCGAGATCATCGAGCAATTGCGCGTCGATGCCGAGCAGCGCCTGGCCGATGAACTTCAAAGGTCGTCACCCGCACAGGCGCAATCATCCACGCAAGAAGCGGGTACTTCGAAAGGAACAGCCGGTGGCAGGAAGCCTTCCACGGCCAGCCGGAAAAAGGTGATCAAAACGTCCAAAGGTATGTTGATTGGCGACGTTCGCCCGAACACCGACAATCAGGGCGGCGAAATCGTTGACATAAAAGGGCCTATGGAAGACAGCCCCTTGACGTCTTTCCGTGAAGACTCGCCCGATGTCTGGGTCGAAATGGTTGCAGCCAAAACACCGGAACCCAAAGCCACCTCCCGCCCCTACCCGCAACTCAAGGGCGACGCCCGCAAAGCGTTGGCGAAAGTCGATGAGCAGGTCAGGAAGATCGAGGGCTACGCACAACGTGCAAGCTCACCCAAGGAAATCGAAGAGCAGTTGCAGCGTGAAGGGCAAAAGCTCATGCATTTCGCCGACAAGCTGGAAAACCATGAGCACGCCCCGTCAACCGGCGAAAAAGACGCCACACTTCTCACCGAACTGCGGGACAAGGCCCGGGTTCTGGAGAACAAGGCGACGGAACTGCGCACCCGCATGACGTTGTACCAGGCTCCCACCAGCGAGGGATTGGAATACCTGCAACATCACAACCAACTTTACGCGCGAATCATTGGCGCACGGGTTCAGCTGAAAACCGGGCGCAAGGATTTCGTGCAGGAGTACGTCTTGCTCAACCGTGAAAACCAACCCTGGTGGTATGGTCATTTTCACTACGCAAAGGCCAACGATGCCAAGGCGAACTACACCCAGGCACACTTGAAAACCAGGGAGCAACGCTACGAAACCTATGAATCGGCCTTGGCGAAGGCCAAGGACCCGAAACAAAAGATCGAAATACATCATGGATTCATCACTAAATCCTTGGCCGAGCAAAGTTTTCTACCCTTGGAACCACGCTGATCCGCGCTTGGCACCCATAAAAAAGCCGCAACCCTGAGGTTGCGGCTTTTCTATTACAGCCTGGAATCAGTGAGCGAACAGCGAGTTGCCCTTCTGCCCCGCCAGTTTCTCCGGTTTGATCAGGAAGCGTGCCAGCGCTGGTAGCAGCCACAGTGCGCCGAACATGTTCCAGAGCAGCATGAAGGTCAGCATCAGGCCCATGTCGGCCTGGAACTTGATGGCCGAGAAGATCCAGGTGCACACGCCGATCGCCAGGCACAGGCCGGTGAACAGCACGGCTTTACCGGTGGATTTCAGCGTCTGGTAGTACGCCTCTTGCAACGGCAGACCGGCACGGAGGAAGCTTTCCAGGCGGCTGTAGATGTAGATCCCGTAGTCCACGCCAATCCCCACCCCGAGTGCCACGACAGGCAAGGTCGCGACTTTCACGCCGATGCCCATGAAGGCCATGAGGGCGTTGCCGAGTACCGAGGTCAGGACCAGCGGCAGCACGATACACAACGTCGCCGCCCATGAACGGAAGGTGATCATGCACATGGTCGCCACGCAGATGTACACCAGGATCAGGATGGTCAGCTCTGATTCCTTGATCACCTCGTTGGTGGCCGCTTCGATCCCGGCGTTACCGGCCGCGAGGATGAATTCCAGGCCTTCCTTGTTGTTCTCCTTGGCGAAGTCCTGCACTGCATGTACGGCGCGATCCAGCGTGGCGGCCTTGTGATCGTTGAGGAACACCAGTACCGGCGCCAGGGAGCAACTGTTGTTGTACAGACCATCAGCCCGAGCGATCGAGTTGTTCAGCACGTCCGGGTTACGCGACAGGGTTTCCCATTTCAGGTTGCCTTCGTTCATGCCCTTGATCATCTGCTTGGACACGGTCACCAGCGAAATCGCCGACTGCACGCCCTCGGTGTTCTGCATCTTCCACATCAGCTCGTCGATCGGCGCCATGGCTTCGTAGCGCGAGCAGCCTTCGGACCTGGTCTTGACCATCACCACCAACACGTCGGAACTGGTGGAGTAATTGCTGATGATGAAGTTGTTGTCCTTGTTATAGCGCGAGTCCGGACGCAGTTCCGGAGCGCCCTGATCCAGGTCACCGATTTTCAGGTTCTGGCTGTACCAGAGGCCGCCACTGAAGGCCAACAAGGCCAGGACAACCGACACCGGCGCCACTTTCGGGCTGGCAAAATTCGAAAGCAGACGCCAGAACGGGTGTTCGCGGTGCGCGTCTTTCTTGCTGCGTTCGACCGCGCGTTTGCTGATGCCAACGTAGGAAATCGCCACCGGCAGCAGGATCAGGTTGGTGAACACGATGACCGCCACGCCGATAGACGCGCCGATGGCCAGTTCACGAATCACGCCGATGTCGATGATCAGCAGCGTGATGAAACCCACCGCATCCGCGAGGATCGCAATCATCCCCGGCAGGAACAGCTGACGGAACGTGCGCCGCGCCGCAGTCAGGGCGTTGTCTGCCTCGCTGGACTGCAAGGCAATACCGTTGATCTTCTGCACACCGTGGGAAATACCGATGGCGAAGATCAGGAACGGCACCAGCATCGAGTAGGGATCGAGCCCGAAACCAAAGAAGTGCATCAAACCGAGCTGCCAGACCACCGCCACCAGCGTGGTACTCAACACCGCCACGGTGCTGCGCATGCAGTTGGTGAACCAGTAGAGCAGGATCAACGTGATGATGAAGGCGATGCCGAAGAACATCACCACCATGACCAACCCATCGATCAGGTCGCCGACTTTCTTGGCGAAACCGACGATGTGGATCTTCACGTTAGGGTTCTGGGCTTCGAACTTGTTGCGGATCTTGTCTTCGAGTTCGTGAGAGAACTTGCGATAGTCCAGCGCCAGCAACTTGCCTTGGTCCTGCGGGTCCGGGTAGGACTCCAGCAGCGGGATATCGACAATGCTCGACTTGAAGTCGTTGGCCACCAGACGCCCGACCTGACCGGACTTGAGCACGTTATTGCGTAACAGATCGAGGCTTTGCTGGGAGCCGTTGTAGCTCTGCGGAATCACTTCACCACCGGCGAAGCCCTCCTCTGTCACTTCGGTCCAGCGTACGCTCGGGCTCCACAGCGACTTGAGACCGGAACGGTCAACCCCGGAAATGTAGAACACCTCGTCATTGATCTGACGCAGAGTCTCCATGTACTCCTTGGAGAAGATGTCGCCATCAGTGGCTTCCACCGAGATGCGCACCGTGTTGCCCAGGTTCGCCAGATCGTTGCGATGCTCCATCATCTTTTGAATGAACGGATGCTCGAGCGGGATCATTTTTTCGAAACTGGTGGACGGCCGGATCAGCGTCGCTTGCCAGAACAGGAAGATACTGACCAGCAGGCAGATGACGATCACTGCCGGGCGGTTGTTGAAAATCAGGCGTTCGAGAAACGTCGCCTTGTCATGATGATGAGTGCTCAAGGATGTCATAGACCCGCCTTCTTATTATTTGCCCGGCTCATTTGGACGACCCATTTTTTCCGTTCTCTGCGCCGGTTGGCGAGGTGACGCGAACGCCACCCTGTCCTGCCAGAATCAGATTGCCGTTGCCCGCTGCGGTGACTGCCGAAACGGAAATGCGATCCGGACGGTTGAACACGCTGAAGGTTTCGCCGTTGTCGTTGCTGCGGATCACCGAGCCACCGTTGCCGACGATCACGATGGAGCCGTCGTCGAGCAGCGTCGCGCCGGACAGACCGAATTCCAGCGCACCGCGAGCGGCCTTGAGCTCAATCGGCTCCCAGGTCGTACCGAAATCGGTGGAGCGAAACAGATTGCCCCGCAGCCCGTAGGCCAGCAGCGTATTGCCTTGAGCGGTGCCGATCACGCCAAACAGTGAGCCCTCATAGGGACCTTCAAGCTTCTCCCAGGTCTGGCCCCAGTCGGCGGAGCGGAACATGCTGCCCTGCTCGCCGACAATGAACAGCCCGGAATCCTTGACCGCGGCGATGGCGTTGAGGTGGTACTGGTCTTCGTTATCCAGACGATCGCTGACATCTTCCCAGTTCTTGCCGCCGTCGGTGGTGGCCAGCAACGCGCCGTAAGCGCCTACGGCAAAGCCGCTGTTGACGTCCTGGAACCAGACGTCGAGCAGCGGAGATTCGCGTTTCAAATCTTCGAATTGCTTGGTCCAGGTAACGCCGCCGTCCTCGCTCGCGAGGATCTGCGCATCATGGCCGACGGCCCAACCGTGTTTGTCGTCGACGAAATACACCGACGTCAGCAGTTGCCGCGTCGGCACCTTGGCTTGGGTCCAGGTCGCGCCCTGGTCATCTGAATATAAAATGTGCCCGCGATCACCGACCGCCACCAGGCGCTTGCCGGCGTGCACGACGTCGAGCATCAGGCTCTTGCTGGCTTTGGCGGATTCAACGGAATAAACAATGTCGGATGCTGGCGCAGCAGCGGCCAGCACAGGTGCCGACAGCACGGCACAGCCCAACAGCGAGAGCGCTGTAGCCAGCAACGCGAATTTGCGTAATGCCGGCGGGCGGCAGATACCCACACCCATGACAGGCTCACTCATAGACCTTCCCCCATTATTATTGTTAGGTTGTTCAACCTTTCTGGGCGCCATAAGGGATGCTCTTTGGGATTGCCTTTTCTGGAGCATAGTCCTGAAATACGCAATCTAGAGCCCCTTCGGAAGCTGGCTTATCCTATCGGGGTTTGGAAAGGTCTGACAATCGACGCCACGTTATGTTTTGTTAACCTGGGGGATATGGGTGGGTGCTGAATGATTCGGTATCAGGTGGGGTGATTGGGTTTTGGGTTTGGTGTACATATCCGTTGCTGCGGTAACGGCTGATTACGGTTTCGCTTTTACAGCGACTCACTTTTCCAAACGCCGGAATGCCGGCCCAGCGAAAAGTAAGCAAAAGGCTTCGCCCCGGCGTACGGCACTTCGCTAAAGCTCAGTGTTCCCTCGCTACGGTGTCCATCAGGGGGCATCGCCTACGGCCTGCTTCGCGACGACCTCCTCTCGATGTGTGCGGCTTCGCCGCACGGCGCTACGCGCCTACCCCCTGATGAACACCTCCGCTCGGCCTGCCGAAGGGGCGAAAGATCAAGATCAACGTCAAAAGCCAAAGCCAAAGCCAAAGCCAAAGCCAAAGCCAACGGCAACGGCAACGGCAACGGCAACGGCAACGGCAACGGCAAGATCAACAGCTTCGCGAGCAAGCTCGCTCCCACAGGGATCGGATGTTTGGCAGAAAGAGATTGGTCGGCTGTCAGGCCGTCATCGCGAGCAGGCTCACTCCCACAGGGGATCGGCGTACGCCTTTCGCTTCTCACCACTCAACAGGCCGAGCGTTAGCTCGCCTGCAGCTTTTGATTTTGATCTTGCTTTGCCCGCCCCATCGGGAGGCTGAGTGGAGGTGTTCATCTGGGGGGTAGGCGCGTAGCGCCGTTCGACGCAGTCGAACACATCGAGAGGAGGTCGAAGCGAAGCCGACCGGAGGCGATGCCCCCAGATGAATACCGGAACGAAGGAACGCCGAGCCTAAGCGAGGGGCCGGACGCTCGGGGCGAGCCTTTTTTTGCTTACTTTTTTTTGGCGTTTGAAAAAAAAGTGAGTCGCCGTAAGGGCCAGCCCTTTCAAGGTGTTTTCTTTTTATGGGCCTTAAGCACGCGAGCCGTCGACACATGAGCATTTGCAGCCCTGCCCTCCAGCCATTCCTTGGACTTGGCGATTTTGGGACCTCGTATGCTTTT